>NZ_JAWLCN010000007.1:0-102555 GCF_041687135.1 Vulgatibacter sp.
CCCCTCCCGGCGACAACTACGCGGCGGGAGGGGCACCCACCAAGGCACGACCGGCAGGAACAGTTGTCGTTGACCGGCAAGAATAGTTGACGCTGATCACACGCGGAAGCTGCGCCGCATGATCGCCAAGGGACGGGCGAAGCTCCTTTTTGCCACCATCTCCCACCAGATCGGCGGCCGGTGGATTGTGAGCCTCAACCTCGAGGCGGCGGCGCTCCATCCTGCGCAACGTCACGACACGGTAGCCAATCCTGTCGGTATCGACCGTGGGCTGACGACCTTTGCCGTACTTGCCGACGCGACGGGGCGTGAACTCGAGCGCATCGCGGCTCCGCGGCCACTCCGCAGCGCACTGCCGAAGCTTCGCAGGTTGAGCCGCGGCTTGAGCCGCAAGAAGAAGGGATCCCGCAACCGTCACCGTGCGCGGCTGCGGCTTTCGAAGTTCCACCAGCGGATCGGGAACGTGCGTCGCGCGTTCGTGCACCGCGAATCGAGCCGGCTGGCCAAGACCCACAGCCACCTGGTCGTCGAGACGCTGTCCACGGCGGGGATGATGCGAACCCGATTGGCCCGCTCCCTCGCCGACAGTGCCTGGGCGATGTTTGCCGACGTGCTGGAGTACAAGCTCACCTGGCGTGGGGGGACCTTGCTGCGGGCCGACCGCTTCTACCCGAGCACGCGCCGCTGCAGCGCATGCTCGGAGATTGGGGAAGCGATTCCGCTCTCGGAGCGGACGTACCACTGCCGTAGTTGCGGTCACGAGGCCGACCGCGACACCAACGCGGCAGCATGCCTCGCGCAGTACCCGGGGCAGCAGTGGCCTCCCGTCGCCGCCAAGCTGGCGGAGACGATAAACGTCTGCAGAGAGGAGAGCGCTGGCGCGTGGGCCCGGCCCACGCGCGAAACTGTCCTCGATGAAGCAGGCAGGGCTTCGGCCCGACGCCCGAGGAGGGCGGTGTTGGCAGCATAAAAAACTGTCGACACGCTTTAGGGACGGGTGGGCACCCCCAAAAGAGGCTAATCGGCGGCCCCCCGGGCACCGGCTCCCCGCCGGCACGCACCCCGGGCAGGCAGGCAGCCCGCTATTTGATCAGCCGGGAGACCGCCTTGAACTCCGGCGATCCCGCCCGGGCCAGGAGGTCGAAGAGAACCGTCTCGGTGGTGGTCACCACGGCGCCTGCCCGGGCCGCGAGCTCGAGGCCGACCCGCCGGTTCTCCTCCACCCGGGAGATCACCGCGTCCCAGGGCACGAAGACCTGGTAGCCGGCAGCTGCCAGATCGCGGGCCGTCTGGAAGATGCAGATGTGGGTCTCCATCCCGGCGAGCACCAGCTGGTTGCGCCCGAGCGCCTCCAGGGCGCCGCGGACTTCCGGTGCGGCGAAGCAGGAGAAGTCGAGCTTCTCGAGCGGCTTCGCCTCCTCCGGCAGGGCGCTGCGGATCATCGGGACCGTGGGACCGATGCCCTGCGGGTATTGCTCCGTGACGAGCAGCGGGATCCCGAGGACCTTCGCGCCCTCGACCAGCGCCACCACCCGCCGCTCCATCCGCTCCATGGCGTCCGGATCCATCGCCGCGGCGAGGCGCTGCTGCACGTCCACCACGAGGAAGGCGACCCGATCCCGCTCGATCCGCAAGGGCTGCCCGTTCATACCGCGTACCCCATCATCCCCGACCGCATCGGCGCGTCTGGGTCGAGCATCACGTTCACGCAGGCCACCGTGTTCGAGGCGATGGCCCGCTCCAGCGCCGGGGCGATCTGGTCGGGTTCGGTGACGAGCTCGCCCCACCCGCCCATCGCCTCCACGATCCGGTCGTAGCGCGTGGGCGCGAGCCGGGTGGCCGGGCTCTTCTCCTCGCCGAACAGCGCCACCTGCGGCAGGCGGATCTGCCCCCAGGCGGCGTCGTTGCCCACCACCACCACCATCGGCAGGCCGAAGCGGATCGCGGTCTCGAAATCGAAGCCGTTGAGCCCGAAGGAACCGTCGCCCTGGATCACGAAGACCTGCCGCTCCGGGTGGAGGAGCTTGGCAGCGATGGCGAAGGGAGCGCCGACCCCGAGGCAGCCCAGCGGCCCCGGATCGAGCCAGCGTCCCGGCTGCCGGAGCTGGATCGTCTTGGCGGCCATGGCCACGTAATTCCCGCCGTCGGCGACGAACATCGGATCGCGGTCGCCGGCGTTGGCCACCTGCGAGAGCTCCTTCGCCAGCCGCGAGTGGTGGATCGGCTTGTCGGTGGCGCCCTCCCAGGCGGCGAGGCCGTCCAGCCTGCGCGCCTCGCCGGCACGGAGCTGCGCGAGGAAGACGCTGCGGTCGGGCACGGCGCCGAGCTGCGCCGCGATCTGCTCGAGGACCACCCGGCTGTCGCCGGCGATGCCGATCTCCACCGCCCGGTTCCTGCCGATCTCCGTGGGGTCGACGTCGATCTGGATCAGCTTGGCGTCCTCCCGGAACGCATCGCCGTAGCCGAGGCGGAAGTCGAGGGGCGTACCCACCACGAGGACCACGTCGGCTGCGGCGAGGGCGTCCTTGCGGGTGTGCTGGAAGAAGCAGGGGTGGTCCGGCGGCAGGCAGCCGCGGCCGGCGCCGTTGAGGTAGACCGGCATCTGCGCCTTCTCCGCGAGGCTGCGCAGCGCCGCCACCGCGTCGTCCCACCAGATCGACGAGCCCGCGATCACCGCCGGATGTTTCGCCTCGGCGATGGCCCGGGCCGCCCGCTCCACGTAGGCCGGATCCCCTGCCCCGCGGGCCTGTGTCCGGTAGTGGTCCGGGAGCTTCGGGTCCTCCACGCCGTTGGAGAGCACGTCCCAGGCGACCTCGAGGAAGACCGGGCCGGGCCTGCCGCTCATCATCATCCGGAAGGCCTTGGCGAGGTAGGCGGGCACCAGCTCCGGCGACGGGATCCGGTCCGACCATTTGGTGATGCGCAGGAAGAGGTCGACCTGCTCCATCTCCTGCAGCGAGCCGCGGGATTGGTTGAAGGTCGGCGCCGCCCCGCCGATGAGCAGGAGGGGCACGTTGGCGGCGTTGGCGTTGGCCACGCCGGTGAGCGCGTCGGTGACGCCGGGTCCTGCGGTGACCAGCGCCACGCCGGGGCCGCGGGTGAGGCGGGCGTAGGCGTCGGCGGCGTGGGCCGCCGCCTGCTCGTGGCGGGTGTCCACGAGCTGGATCCCCTCCTCGACGCATCCCGCGTAGATGGGCGCGATGTGCAGGCCCGAGAGGGTGAAGACGTGGCGGATCCCCTCTGCCTTGAGCATCTTCGCCACGAGCTGCCCGCCGGTGAACGTCGCCATGGACCGCCTCCGCATGCTGGAAACGGGAACCGTAGCAAGCCCCTCCGACATCGACCACCGGACCGCCGCCCGCATGGGAGTGGGAACGGTGCGCAGCAGCCCTGTGGACGGCGTTCCCGGCAGCTCGGAAGCCCTTGAACCTGCAAGCGATTTTGGATTCTTGCATTTCGTCTTCCGGCAGATAGACTGCATCCCATCCCCGCTTCCCCGGCGAGCCATGAACACGACCTCCCCCGAGACCGAGAAGCACCAGGACGCCCGCGCCCTGCCCGCTCCCCCCGCTGCGCTCTGGACCTTCGCGGTGCTGCTCACCGTGAGCGCCGTGTGGGCGCTCCTCCACGCCTGAACCAAGGCTCCCGTGCCTCCTTCCGTCGACGCCGCGCTGGCCGCGCTCTCCCCTGCGGCCCGGGCTGCGTTCGCCAGCGACTACGCGGCCCGCGCCTTCGACCTCGGCCTCCGCTACCTCGCGCCGGAGGGGGCGCGGCCGATCCCCGTCGCCTTTCCCCCCATCGTCGAGCCTGCAGCGCGCACCGCCGAGCGCGCCGCCGTCGCCAGGGCCACCACCGCCGTGCTCGCCCGGGTCGCGGTGCGGCTCCTCGACGGCGCAGCGGGCGGCGCGCTGGCCGAGGCGCTCTTCGCCGAGCTCGCCCCCTTCGAGCGGGCGATCGTGGAGCGGCGCTACCGCAGCATCGACAAGCTCGCCACGGTGCGGGTCGATCTCTTCGTCGATCCCGACGGCGTCGACCGTGTCCTCGAGATCAACGCCACCATCCCGGCGATGCAGGGTTACTCCGACATCGCGGCGCAGGCCTTCGTGGAGACGGTGCTGGAGCGCCTCGGGCACGGCGGCGACGCAGCGGCGATCCTCGCGGCGAACGGCTCGAACGCGCGGGATCTGCTCGCATCGCTGGTCGCCTGCTACCGCGCCGACGGCGGCACCGAGGCGCTGCCCTCGATCGCCCTGCTCCACCGCCCCGGCGATTCGCAGCTCGGCGAGCTCGAATACCTGGCCGCGTCGTTCCGCGCCGCGGGCCACGACGCGCGCACGGTGCTCTCCACCGCCGTCACGCTCGAAGGCGGCAGGGCGGTGACGGGGCCCTTCGCGCCGGCGATCCTCTACCGGCACGTCTTCGCCAGCAGGCTCGATCCCGCCCTGCCCCTGGCGACGATCTTCGCCGCGCCGGAGGGCCACCACCTCTACAACCCGGTCGATCCCCACCTCGAGCAGAAGTCCTTGCTGGCGGAGCTCTCCGCCGCTTCGGTCGACGAGGCCCGCGCCGCGCTGCTCGGCCTGCATCCGGCGGAGGCGGCGCTCGTGCGCCGGCACGTTCCCTGGACCCGGCGGCTCGCCGGCGGCCCCACCACCGGCCCCGCGGGCGAGCCGATCGCCGACCCCGTCGCCTGGTGCGTGGCGCAGCGCGATCGGCTGGTGATCAAGCGGAGCTGGGATTTCGGCGGCAAGGGCGTCTTCCTCGGCGCCGAATACGGCGACGAGGCGAGCCTGCAGCGGGCGCGGGATCGCTTCGGCGAGGCGCGCTCCTGGGAGGCGCTGATCGAGGCCTGCGTGGCGGAGGGCGGCTGGGTGATCCAGGAGCGCGTGCCCCTGCGCAGGCGCCAGCTGTCGATCGCGAGTCGCGAAGGCGCGGCGCTCCGCGAGCTCTTCGTCGACGTCTCCGCCTATACCAACGTCGGCGTGGCGCCGGCGCCGACCGGCGGCGTGTGCAGGGCCTCGGGCTCGCCCATCGTCAACATCCAGAGCGGCGGGGGCGTGGTGCCCCTGCTCTCCGCGGAGGCGACGGCGCGCCTCGCGGCGCAGCTGCGCTGACCGCCCGCAGCAGGGTCAGCCCACCACCGGCAGCTTGCGCTCGAGGGCCGGGAGCTTCATCCGGAGGCGCTCCACCGGCCTGCCGCCGAGGACGTGCTCCCGGATGATCTCGGGGACGTCCTCCACCGTCACCCCGCCGTACCAGACGGCCTCGGGGTAGACCACCACGCTCACCCCCTCTTCGCAGGCGTCGAGGCAGCCGGAGGCGTTGGCCCGGACGCTCTTGTGGATCCCAAGGGCGGCGAGCTGCTTCTTGAAGGCGTCGCGCACCGCCTCGCTTCCACGGGCGGCACAGGAGGGCCTGGGCGCGCCCTCGGGGCGGCGGTTGGTGCAGATGAAGATCTGGCGCTCGTACGGAGGAGGCATGGTCGGCCAGATAACACGCCGCCCCGACCTTCGCCACACCGCCGGGGCCCCGGTTGCCGACCGCGCCCGGGGAGAGCCGCACGGGCGGGTGGCCACGAGGCGGAGCGCTCGTTACCCTACGTGACGATACGTGGTCCTCGGTGACGCTGCCATCGGCGCGCATCCTAGCGAAATCACAGCAGAACCCACAGGAAGACCACAGCATCTTGTGGGTTCTTGGGATCGAGGCCACAGCATCTTGTGTTCCGCGAGGCTTGACGGAGCGATCGGCGTTTGGTTCTATGGCGGCCAGTCCGGCGGGCGCTGGGCGGTTTCCCTACATGCGGGAGCCCCCGGCCGTTCGACACCCTGGGGTCCGCCGGGAGCCTTACGAGATGGTTGAGACAACGTTGCAACGGTCTGCCCCGTAGTGGGGAGACGTGTGCTCAAACGCGAGCGAGGGACGCGATTATGGCCGTGGAGACGACCGAGAAGGAGCCGGTGGTGCGGCAGGCTGCACGCAAGGGCAAGAAGAACGAGGCGACCCGCCGCGGCCTCACCGTCGAGCGGTACTTCAGCACCGCGGGCGTGGATCCCGCCGACGAGCTCGCTTGGGAGCTCCGCTCCGCGTCGATCACCGACGAGACCGGCAAGCCGATCTTCGAGCAGAAGGACATCGAGGTCCCCGCGACCTGGAGCGCCCTCGCCACCAACGTCGTCTCCTCGAAATACTTCCGCGGGCCCCTCGGCCCCGAGCGCGAGCGCTCCGTCAAGCAGCTCGTCCGCCGCGTGGTGGGCACCATCGGCCGTTGGGGCCGGGAGTGCGGCTATTTCGCCTCCGAGGAGGACGCCCAGGTCTTCGAGGCCGAGCTCTCCCACCTCCTCTACCGCCAGAAGATGAGCTTCAACTCGCCGGTGTGGTTCAACGTCGGCGTCGAGGAAGAGCCCCAGTGCTCGGCCTGCTTCATCAACAGCGTCGAGGACTCGATGGGCTCGATCCTCGGTCTGGCCAAGACCGAGGGCATGCTCTTCAAGTACGGCTCCGGCACCGGCACCAACCTCTCGCCGATCCGCTCCTCCCGTGAGCAGCTCGCAGGCGGCGGCACCGCCTCGGGCCCCGTCTCCTTCATGAAGGGCTTCGACGCCTTCGCCGGCGTGATCAAGTCGGGCGGGAAGACCCGCCGCGCGGCGAAGATGGTGATCCTCAACGCCGATCACCCGGACGTCCGCGAGTTCATCTGGTGCAAGGCCAGCGAGGAGAAGAAGGCCTGGGCGCTGATCGAGCAGGGCTACGATCCGTCGTTCAACGGCGAGGCCTACAACTCGGTCTTCTTCCAGAACTCCAACAACTCGGTCCGCGTCACCGACGAGTTCATGCGCGCCGTGGTCCTCGACGGCGACTGGACCACCCGCGCCGTCCGCGACGGCAAGCCGATGGAGACGCTGCGCGCCCGCCAGATCTTCCGTGAGATCTCCGAGGCGGCCCACCTCTGCGGCGACCCGGGCCTGCAGTACGACACGACGATCAACGCGTGGCACACCAGCCCGAAGTCGGGCCGGATCAACGCGTCGAATCCGTGCTCCGAGTACATGTACCTCGACGACTCGGCCTGCAATCTCGCCTCGCTCAACCTGCTGCAGTTCCGCAACGTCGACGGCGACTTCGACGTGCAGTCGTTCAAGAAGGCGGTCGAGATCACCATCCTCGCCCAGGAGATCCTGGTCGACAACGCCAAGTACCCCACCGAGCGGATCGCGGAGAACTCGCACAAATACCGCCCGCTGGGCCTCGGCTTCGCCAACCTCGGCGCGCTCCTCATGGCCCGGGGCCTCGCCTACGACTCCGACGAGGGCCGCGCCTTCGCCGGCGCGGTGACCGCGATCATGGGCGGCCACGCCTACGCCACCTCGGCGAAGATCGCCGCGGATCACGGCGGCCCCTTCTCCGAATACGAGATCAACCGCGACGACTTCCTCCGCGTGATGCGCAAGCACCGCAAGGCCGTCGACGAGGTGGCCAGCCCCGCCCTCGTTCCCGCCGAGATGGTGCAGGCTGCCCGCACCGCCTGGGACAACGCCATCGAGCTCGGCACCGCCCACGGCTACCGCAACGGCCAGGTCACCGTGCTCGCCCCCACCGGCACCATCGCCTTCATGATGGATTGCGACACCACGGGCATCGAGCCGGACATCGCCCTGGTGAAGTACAAGAAGCTGGTCGGCGGCGGCATGCTCAAGATCGTGAACAACACGGTCCCGCCCGCGCTCAAGCGCCTCGGCTACGGCGAGAAGCAGATCGCCGAGATCGTGCAGTACATCGACGAGAACGACACCATCGAGGGTGCGCCGGGTCTCGCCGAGGAGCACCTGCCGATCTTCGACTGCGCGTTCAAGCCGGCGCAGGGCAGCCGCTCGATCCACTGGCTCGGCCACGTGAAGATGATGGCGGCCTGCCAGCCCTTCCTCTCCGGCGCGATCTCCAAGACGGTGAACCTGCCCACCGAGGCCACCGTCGAGGACATCGAGCAGGCGTACATGGAGGCGTGGAAGCTCGGCCTCAAGGCCATCGCGGTCTACCGCGACGGCTGCAAGCGCTCGCAGCCCCTCAACACCTCCAAGAACGCGGAGAAGATGGCGAAGGAGGCTGCCGCCAGGGGCAGCGCCCGCCGCAAGCTCCCGGACGAGCGGCAGGCGATCACCCACAAATTCTCCATCGGCGGCCACGAGGGCTACATCACCGTCGGCATGTTCGAGGACGGCCAGCCCGGCGAGCTCTTCGTGGTGATGGCGAAGGAAGGCTCGGTGGTATCGGGCCTGATGGACTCCTTCGCCACCGCGATCTCCCTGGCGCTCCAGTACGGCGTGCCCCTCAAGGTGCTCGTCGACAAGTTCAGCCACACGCGCTTCGAACCCTCGGGCTTCACGGGCAACCCGGCGATCCCGATCGCCAAGTCGATCACCGACTACCTCTTCCGCTGGATGGCGCTGAAGTTCCTCCCCGCCGAGGGAGAGGAGCAGGCCGAGGTGGCGGCGGCCCCCACCCCGGTGGCTGCTGCACCGGCACCGGTGAAGCCGACGCCCGCTCCTGCCCCGAAGGCAGCGCCCGCTTCGGTTCCCGCGTCGGTTCCCGCTGCGGCGAAGGCCGGCAACGGCGCGGTGGCGCTCGGCACCGAGGCGCTCACCTCGAGCTTCCTCAACCAGGCCGATGCCCCGCCCTGCTACGTCTGCGGCAGCATCACCGTGCGCAACGGTGCGTGCTACAAATGCCTGAACTGCGGCGCCACCAACGGCTGCAGCTGAGCAAGCGCCGCCCCTCGGGGCGGTGATGCGACACGGGGCGGGGCCTGACCGGGCCTGCGCCCCGTGTTCGTTCCTGGGGCCTCAGATCAGGCGGAGAAGAGCGCCGCTTCGAGCGCGGCGCGTGGGGCGCCGTGGCGGGCTTCGAGCTCGGACCAGACGAGATCGAGGAGACGCCCCCGGGGCGGCCGGTGGCGGAGCTCGAGCCAGGCGGCGAGATCCGCTGGCGCCGCCTCCCCTGCGAGCCCGAGGCGCGCGCGCAGGGAGCGGATCCGCTCCAGCCGCACGGTGAACGCGGCGAGCCGCTCCGCCGAGGTGCCGGCGGGCCGGGTGGCGAGCCAGCGCTTCACCAGCAGGGTCTCGCGCAGGGTGAGGTGGAAATCGAGCGCCAGCTCCACGAAAGGATCGGCAGGCGCATCGCCGGCAGCGCAGCGTTCGCAAGCGGCGCGGACCCGGGCCTCCCGCTCCCGCAGCAGCGCGGCGGGGACGGTGTCGAGCTCCCGGAGCGCGCCGGGAAATTCGCGGGCGATGCGGCGAAAGGCCGCCTTGCGCGACGCGCCCTCCGCCGGCGGAAAACAGTCGGCGCCGGCGACCTCCACCGCCTCGCGCCGCTCCCGCAGCGCCACCAGCTGCTCGTACTTCCAGGCGAGGCGCCGGAGGCGGCGCAGCCTGCTCAACTCCCCTGGCCCGCAGCGGCGAGGACCGCATCCGCCAGCACCCGCAGCGAGCGCAGGCCCAGTACCGTGGCGCCCTGGCGCCGGAAGGCTTCGTCCACCCGGGCGCCGATGGCGCCGAAGTCGAGGGGCACGCCGACGAGCGCCGCCTCGAGATCCCGGAGCACGAAGGCAGGCGCGATGAAATCGCCGCGGAAGCGCACCGCCCGGACCACGCCGCCTTCGTGGCGGACCAGGGCTTCGGCGAAGCCGATGGCCACGTCGGCCACCCCGCTCTCCTCCCAACCCGCTTCGTCCTCGCGCACCGCGGGGCCGGGCTCGTCGCCCTCCGGCGGCGCCTCTCCGCTGCGCACGAGCTCGCAGCCGTGCGCCTGCGCGTAGCTGCCGGCGATCCCCTCGGCGATCGCGGAGAAGTCGTGGGGCTCCTGCCAGAGCGAGGCGAGCGCCACGCCTTCGGCGCCGGCGACGCGCGGGTCCTCGTGGACCGGATAGCCCGCGAGCGCGGCGGGGAGCGGGAGCGCCCGCTCCACGCCCACCACCGCCTCGAAGATCGTGGCGCCGCCGGGCAGCCCGTCCTGCGACACCACGGCGAGCTGCCTGCCGTCCGCCGAGAGGAAGTCGCGGCCGAAATAGCCGACGGGGGTGCCGCCGGCGAAGAGCGAGAGCCCTGCGCGCAGGCCGCGGACGTAGCGGTTGATCACCTTGTCCGCGCCGATGCCCGCAGCGAGAAGCGCGCCCGCGCCAGGCAGGGCGAGGAGGACGCCTATCGATCCTTCACCGGCCAGCAGCGCGCGCCCTCCGCCGATGCGCCGGTGGACCTGCAGCCCTGCCGCCTCCACCTGCGCGAGGGCCGACGGCGCGCGCTGGTGCCGCCCGAGGCTCACGGCCTCGCCTGCCAGCTCGGCGACGAGGAGCACCGGCGCTGCACCGGGCGCCTCCACGTGCCGCAGCAGCCCGGTGCCGATCCGCCCGAAGCGCGCCACGTCACATCCACGCACCACCTGCAGGATGAGCTTCTCCGCCACGTCCACCTCCGTGCGCCGCGGGCGCAAGGCCCATCCCATAGCGCCGCGGGCCCTGCTGGCGCCACCCCGGCGCAAGGAATTCCGCCGGCAGGAACACGAACGGCGTGCCGGTGGCACGCCGCGTGTCGTCTCCGTCGATACCGACGCGCGATTACTTCTTCCGGAAGCGCGAGGGGAACTCGCCGCCGAATTCCTTCTCCGGGTGGATGGTCTTCGCGCGGGCGATGAGGTTCTCCTCGGTCTCCACGTTGTTCGGATCCGGCACGCAGCAATCGACCGGGCAAACCGCTGCACAGGCCTCTTCGTCGTGGAAGCCCACGCACTCGGTGCAGAGCTTGGGATCGATCACGAAGATGTCTTCGCCCTGCGAGATGGCGCCGTTCGGGCACTCGGGCTCGCAGGCACCGCAGTTGATGCACTCCTCGGTGATCATCGTGGCCATCGATCAAGCTCCTTGCGTCGGGCCGGACGGCCGCCAGCGATACGCGGCGGCGGGCCCTCGAATCCAGTAACTATCGGCACCGCGTGCGGTGCAACACCTCGGGTCGCGCGGATCGAAGCATCCGCGACGATGCGTGCACCTTGGTAGCGAAAACCCGGCCGCCCCGCAAGGGAACAGGTGGATCCCCGCTGTGCATCGACGCGGTCTCTCACGCGACCGGCGGGCGGTTCGGACCCGCTCCCCCGGAATAGGCCGCCCCTGCCGCTGGGCAAGGGCGGGGCCTGGGCACGCGGCCTCTTTTCAGGCGCCCTGCGCCGCCAGCGCAACCGCCACCCGCGCTGCCGCCGTGGCATTGGCCTCCAGCAGGGCGAGGTTGGTCTGCACGGCGCCCAGGGCGGGAACACGCGCGAGCTCTCCGAGGAGGAAGGGCGTCGTCGCCTTGCCGCGGATCCCCGCAGCGGCAGCGGCTGCGAGGGCCGCGGCGATCGCCTGCTCCACCGCCTCGCCCGGGAGCTCGTAGGCAGCGGGCACCGGGTTGGCGAGGAGCACGCCGCCCCTCTGTTTGAGACCGTTCCAGCGGACCGCCAGCAGCCGTGCAGCAGCGGCGGCGTCCCGCGCCACGTGCTCGAGGGGCAGGCCGCTGCGGTTGGTGTAGAAGCCGGGCAGCTCTGCCACGCCGAGCCCCACCACCGGCACCCCCAGGGTCTCGAGGTATTCGAGGGTCGCCGGCAGATCGAGGATCGCCTTGGCCCCGGCGGAGACCACGGCCACCGGATGTTCCGCCAGCGCGGTGAGATCCGAGGAGACGTCCCAGACGGTCGCGCGGTGCACGCCGCCGATCCCGCCGGTGGCGAAGAGGCGGATGCCGGCCCGGGCCGCTGCCCAGATCGTCCCGCTCACGGTGGTGCCGGCGTCGCGGCCCGCAGCGAGGAGCGGCGCCAGATCGCGCACGCCGGCCTTCGCCGCCTTCCGCGCCGGGTCGGCGAGCCGCTCCAGCTCGGGGGTCGAGGCGCCCACGACGATCGCCCCGTCGAGGATGGCGATGGTGGCGGGCACCGCACCCTCGCGCCGCACCGCCGCCTCGCAGGCCTGCGCCGCAGCGACGCCCCGCGGCGGCGGCAGCCCCTGCGCCACCACCGAGCTCTCCAGCGCCACCACCGCCCTGCCTGCAGCGAGCGCTGCGGCCACCTCGTCCGAAAGCCGGAACATGCTTCCTCCCGTCGCCCGCGCAGCAGGCGGGTGCGCCGAGACGCCCCTTGGTCTCGAAACGCCAGGCCATCTTGCGCGCGCAGCGCGCCAGGCCGTCCGCTTGCCCCGCGAAGGCGGGGCGCGGGGGCGACGTACGAGAACGTAGCGCAGCCACCCGCGCCGTGCGGCAGCGAAGTCAGCTGCGCGGCGCGAGCAGGGCGTCCATCTGCTCCGCGAGGTCGAGGCGGTCGACGAGATCGGTGCGGTAGTCCCAATCGTCGGTTTCGATCACCAGCACCGGCGAGAGCGTCCAGCGCTCGATCCACGCCTCGTAGAGGCGGTTGAGCCGGCGCAGGTAGGCTGCCGGCAGCTCCTGCTCGCTCGCCCTGCCCCGCCGCCGGATCCGTTTGCGCAGCGTGGCCACCGAGGCCCGCAGGTAGACGAGCCGGTCGGGTGCTTGCAGCCCCGCGCAGAGCTGTTGGTAGATGCCGTGGTAGGTCGCCCAATCCCGTTCGGACATCGCCCCCTGCTCGTGGAGGTTGCGGGCGAAGATCTCCGCGTCCTCGTAGATGCTCCGGTCCTGGAGCACGACGCCGCGGGCGCGCTGGACGTCGCGATGGAGCGAGGCCTTCCGGGAGAGGAACCAGAGCTGGCTGTGGAAGGCCCACGCCCCCATGTCCCGGTAGAAATCCTCGAGGTAGGGGTTCTCGTCGTTCGGTTCGAACGAGGGCGTGGCCCCGTAGCGCCTGGCCAGGAAGGCCACCAGCTCGCTCTTGCCCGCACCGATGTTGCCGGCGACCGCGACGAAGCGCGGTCCCTTCGCACGCTGCACCATGGCCAGCCGCTACCACGCCCGCCCGCTGGGCGCGAGGTGGCGTCCGGGGCCCTTCACCATCGGTGCGACGACCCATCCGCCGGTTGAGGCGCCCGGCGCACCGTTGGTAGAATCGGGGACCCATGACCGCGCCCCTCGCACCGCCCCCCGCAGGCCCGCCCCGCGGCAGGATCACCACCGCGGAACGGCCGACGCCGCTGCCTGCGCCGCCGCGCAGCCGCGGCGAGGTGCTCCGCGACGCAGCCGAAGAGGGCCTCTTCCAGCTGCGGCGCTTCGCCGCCGAGAGCTGGCAGGACTTCCGCCGCCGCGACCGCTTCTTCCGGTGGAAGGCACTCATCGTCGCCGGCTGGACGGTGGTCTCGATCGCCTCCATCCGGGTGGCGATGGCCGGGCCGGAGGATCCGGCAGCCAACGGGCTCGGGGCCTACGTGGCGGTGAACCACACCTCGATGGGCTGGGGCCTCCTCGTCCACAACCGCTCGGACGAGGAATGGACCGCGGTGCGGGTGGAGCTGGAGGGGGGCTGGGTCCACGAACGACCGCGGATCGGCCCCGACGAGAAGGTGGTTCTCTCCCCCGGCCAGTTCCGCCGCGGCGACCTTGCAGCCACCGACGCCCTCGCGATCGGCTCGGTGGAGATCGACACGGACGAGGGCAGCGCCACCCCGCCGGTGGTGCGCTGACCCATGGTCGAGCGCCACCGGATCCTCCTGGTCGACGACGACACCGAGATTGCCGCCTTCCTCGAGCTCCTCTTCGAGATGGAGGGCTTCGCCCTCGAGGTGGCCCCCAGCGGGGCCGCCCTGCTCGGCAGAATCGCCGCCCCCGGGATCGACGCGGTGCTGCTCGACATCACCCTCCCCGACGCGGATGGACTCGAGCTCTGCACCCAGCTGAAGCAGAGCCCCGCCACCAGCGCCATCCCGGTGCTGGTGGTGAGCGCGCTGCCCGGCGACGCCATCGCCAGGAAGGCCCGGGCCGCAGGCGCCGACGACTACCTGGCCAAACCCTTCGAGAACGCCGAGCTGATCCGCCGGCTCCACCTCCATCTCGGCAGGTAGGTGCAAGGACCACGGTCGACCGCTGCCCAACCCGTGCACAAAATTCCAGCCGGGAGGTGGCATGCGAGCAGCATTCGGATTGGTCGCGGCGGTGCTGGTGGGCTGCGGGGTCGACGATGGCCCGGTTTCGCAGCCCCCGCCCGAGGCGCTCCACCAGCCGCCGGACTTCGACGACAGGGTTCGGCCGGGCACGACGCTGGGGCCCCGCCCCACCCCCGAGACGGGGAAGCTTCCGGTCTGGCAGCCGGGATTCCACCAGGCGCTCCGCTGGGAGGTGGAGCTTGCGGAGCGCACCACCTTGCGGATCCGCGTGCCTTCGGGTCGGGCCGGCAACCAGATCCGCCTCGCCTTCCGCACGGGTGACGGCAGGGGCGTGCTCCACGGGGCCACGGTGGCCCTCGCCGGGAGCGACGGCGCCCTCGCCTCCGATCCGGTGGCGGTCACCTTCGGCGGCGAGCCGGGCTTCTCGGCCGGGGCCCGCGAGCGACGGATCAGCGATCCGCTGCGCTTTCCCGTGGGGTTCCGGCAGGAGCTCTACGTGACCTACGAGGTCGAGGGCCATTTCGCCGCCGGCGCCATCGACCTCTTCCCCGACAGCTGGGCCGAGGTGCGGGTCGCCCCGGACGCCCCCGTGGTGGCGGGATGGTCGGAGCGCCGGGCGATCGGCCTCGCCAGCCTCCTCGTCCGCGCGCCGGCGAGTCGGGCCTTCGTGGCGCTGGGCGACAGCATCACCGAGGCCTTCATCTCCGGTGACGACGACTACCGCGACGCCTGGCCGCAGGTGGCGGAGGCCCTCACCGGCCTGCCCATCGCCAACGCGGGCGTCTCCGGGCAGGGCTTGTGGGGCGCCCACGAATACCTCGAGGGCGAGGTGCTGCAGCTCGAGGGCGTCACCGACTGCATCGTGCTCCTCGGCACCAACGACCTGGGCGCCCACGACGAGAACCGGATCACCTCCGACCTCGCCCGGCTCTTCGAGCGGCTCGAGCCCTTCTGCACCGTCTGGGCCGGGACCCTGGTGCCGAAGGATCGTGCGGAGATCGGCGAGGCGATCCGCCGCAGCCGCCGGGCGATCAACACCTGGATCCGCGAGGAGGCAGCGGTCGCCGGGGTGATCGACTTCGAGGCGGTGCTCGGCGACCCCGCCAACCCCGACCGCTGGCTCCCGGGCCTCGGGGAGGACGGCGTCCACCCCAGCCTCGAGGGGCAGCGGGTGATGGGCGAGGAGGCGGCGCGCTTCCTCACCGAGGAGGTCCTCGGCACCAGGTAGGGCCCGGTTGGATTGTCGCGGCAGGTGCGCGGAGGCCGTACCATCTCTCCTCTTTCGGGGGGAACGAGACCGTGCGCACGCTGCTCCTGCTCCTGCCGCTGCTGGTGACTGCCTGTGCCGCGACGACGAGGCCGCCGGCGCCGTCGCTGCCCGACGCCTTCCACACCGGCCGCGATCCGCGCTTTCCGCCGGATCGCTACCTCGTGGGCGTCGGCGAGGGCCCCTCCCTCGAGGCGGCGCGGCGGCAGGCCACCGCCTCGATCGCCGCCCAGCTGCAGGCGTCGCTCCGGTCCACCGATCTCTTCTTTGCGACGTCGAACGGCAGCGGCGGCGGTGAGGAGCTGCTGCAGCAGGACATCCGGGTCGAGAGCCGCTTCGACAGGCCCGAGTGGATCCGGCTGGTCGATGCGCGGATCCAGGGAGGCCGGGTCCACGTCCTCTCCGTGCTCGACCGGGTGCAGGCGGCGGCGCTGCTGGAGGCCGAGCAGGAGATGCGGCGGACCGCCCTGCGCCTCCGGCTCGAGGCAGCCGCGGAGGCGGCGGACCTACGTGGCCGCAGCGACGTGCTGGACGAGGCGGGGCGGATCGCCAGGACCCTGCTGCCAGCGGAGGCGACGCTCGCGGCGCTGCGGGGGAGCCCGGGCCTGCCGCCGCCGGAGCTGCAGCTCGTCGCCCACGCGAGGCAGGGCCTGGAGCGGGAGCGCCGAGCCGTCGCGGTACGGGTCTGCGTGGAGCCTGCCGTGGCCACCGGCCTGGCGAGCGATCTCGCCAGCCGCTTCGGCGCCATCCTCGCCGGGGCCGGTGTCCAGGTGGCCGCCTGCGAGGCTGACGCTGCGGGCTGGACCCTGCGCGGCCGCCTCGTCGCCGAGGTGAGCGCGACGCTGCCGCAGCCGGGCGCCTTCGATCGCTATTGCACCGTACGCCTCGACTTCCGCCTCGACGGACCCCGGGGTCTGCTCCATGGCGGCTCCGCCGGTGGCAGGCCGAACCGCACCGGCGGCCACGATTTCCACGACGCCTGCCAGACCTCCGCAGCGGCGGTGGCTCGGCAGCTGGCGGTGGAGGTAGGGCTGCGCGATCCTCCCGGCCGATAGGAGGAGAGCCGATGAACAACACGACGGCGCGGGCGGCGGAGCGGATCCGCGGGGCCCGGGCCCTGGTCTTCACCGCAGGCGCGGGCATGGGGGTGGACAGCGGCCTGCCCGACTTCCGGGGGCCGGAGGGCTTCTGGCGGGCCTACCCGCCCTTCCGCGCCCTCGGACTCCACTTCGAGGATCTGGCCAACCCCGTATGGTTCGAGCGGGATCCGGCCCTCGCCTGGGGCTTCTACGGCCACCGCCTCGGCCTCTACCGCAGCACCACGCCCCACCGCGGCTTCGCCCTCCTTCGCGCCTGGGCAGCGCGCGCGCCTGCGGGGGCCTTCGTCTTCACCACCAACATCGACGGCCATTTCCAGCGCGCCGGCTTCGCCGACGAGCGGGTGATCGAGTACCACGGCAGCCTCGGCTGGCTGCAGTGCACCAAGGGCTGCGGCGCCGGGATCTTCTCGGCGGCGGGCGTGGAGGTGCGGGTCGATCCGGCCACGTTCCGGGCCATGGGCGCGCTCCCGCGCTGCCCGGGCTGCGGCGCGCTGGCGCGGCCCAACGTGCTCATGTTCGGCGACTGGAGCTGGGAGCAGGAGCGGACCGCCGCCCAGAGCGAGCGGCTCGAGCGGTGGCTCGCAGCGACCGACCCGGCGCAGGTGGTGGTGATCGAATGCGGCGCCGGCACCGCGGTCCCGAGCGCCCGCCGCTTCGGCGAGCGCCTGCAGGCACAGGGCGCCACCCTGGTGCGGATCAACCCGCGGGAGGCAGCGGGACCGGAGGGCACGTTGTCGATCGAGACGGGCGCGAAGGCGGCGCTGGAGGCGCTCGACGGGGCCATCTGAGAAGCCGCCGCTGCGCAAAGAAAAAGGGCCCGGAGGTTCTCTCCGGGCCCTTCGTTCTTGGAGCGGGTGATGGGATTTGAACCCACGACTCCGACCTTGGCAAGGTCGTACTCTACCACTGAGTTACACCCGCAGAAGCAACTCGTCCTGCGCCCCGCGTCGCCGCGGGATGGCTGCCTTATATGGCAACCCGATTGCCCGATCAACAACAATTTCGTGCGTTTCCTGCCGCCGTCGGGCCACCTGCCCGGCAGGGCGCGAGCCTTCGCCGCAGCGACCGCTCACCCTATGAACGCAGAAAGCCCGGAGGGTTGTTCCTCCGGGCTTTCTTCATTTGGAGCGGGTGATGGGATTTGAACCCACGACTCCGACCTTGGCAAGGTCGTACTCTACCACTGAGTTACACCCGCACAATCGCTGCGCCTCGCTGCCCGGCGTCTGCCGTTGCCGTCGAAGCGAGGCGGTTTATAGGGCAGGCGCCGTCCGACCGGCAAGCGAAAAACGACGCCTCCGCTCACTTTCTACGCAGCGTCGCGGGTCGGCGCCGCGGCGCGCTTGGCGGCCTCTTCCTTCTCCGCCACGGCGTCCAGGAACGCGCCGAAATACTGCAGGGCGGAGAAGACCGAGGGCACCAGCGAGAGCACCAGCAGCCACTCGCCGATGAGCTGGAAATCGAAGGGGTAGCTCCGCACCACCAGCAGATCGACCGGGTAGGTGTAGTGCACCAGCACGCCGATGATGCCGCTGAGCTGCAGCGCGGTCTTCCACTTGCCGCCCTGCCCCGCCGCGATCACCAGCCCCTCACCCACCGCGATCTGCCGGAGGCCGGAGACGATCAGCTCGCGCGAGAGGAGCAGGATCACCAGCCAGGCCTCGATCCGGCCCATCTGCGCCAGCATCACCAGCGCCGCCGTCACGATCAGCTTGTCGGCGAGCGGATCCATGAACTTGCCGATGATGCTGACCAGGTTCATCCGCCGGGCGAGCCAGCCATCGACGATGTCGCTCACCGCAGCGAAGGTGAAGAGCGCCGCAGCGAGGAACGAGGAGAAGGGATCCCCTCGCCAGGTGAACCAGAGGAAGACCGGGATCACCAGCACGCGGATGTAGGTGATCAGGTTGGGAAGGTTGACGAGCTCGTCCTTGAGCGACTTGCGGGGTGCCATGGCGGCGCGACCGTAGCACCGCGGCGGGCACGACGCACGTGCCGCAGCCGGGCGCTCCGCTTTTCCGAGCCGGATGCCTCGGCGCGATCAGCCGGCGAGGAGCACGAGGCCCGTGCCCGTGAGCTCGATCCAGGGCACCGCCGGCCCCTCCTCCGCAGCGACGAGGCGGGGCGCCAGGGCGCCGCTCCAGCCGACGAGGCCCGCCGTCGGGAGCGAGAGGCAGCCGTTCTCCACGTGCTCCGCCCGGATCGGACGATCGCTCACCAGGAGCAGATGGCCCTGCGCCGCGAAGCGGACGAGGTGGAGGTCGGTGGCCTGCCCCGGGAGCCTGCCGTTCTCGAAGGCGGCGCCCTCGTCGAAGGCGAAGACCCGCTCCTCGACGAAATAGCCCTCCGCGTCGAGGCGCAGCGGGGTGAAGGTGCGGCCCTCTGCCCGAAAGAGCAGATGGCCGCCGCCGGTGGCCCGCCAGATCTGCTGGGAGCCCGCGCCGAAGAGGCGGTCGATGGCGGCGCCCCGGAAGCGCTTCTGCACCGGAGTCCAGGCTGCCACGCCCCGGGCGGCGACGAGGCCGTCGAGGCGGGTGTGGATCTGGGTGGCGAAGTGGACGGCCGCAGTGCCGGGTGCGAGGCCGAAGGGGCTGCCTTCGGGCCATTCGAGCGCCGTGGCCGCGGCGTAGTCGGTGAGCGCGGGGAAATCGGTGCTGGGATGCGCCGGCATGGCGGCGGGCGCTGCGGCGCCATCCTCCGCCGCAGGGGCAGGAGCCGGCGTCGCCTCGGACGCGACCGGGGCAGCAGGCTCCGGGGCCTGCTGCGGAGCGGGCGCCTCGGCACCAGGCTCGGCAGCGGGAGCAAGGGGCGGCGCTGCGGAAGCCTCGCGCTCCGCGAGCTGCGCCGCCATGCGCTCCGCCATCGCCCGGGCCCCTGCCCGCTCGAAGGCGTCCTGCGCCAGCGCCAGATCCCCGCGCTGCGCGAGCGCCAGGCCGAGGTAATTGAGCGCCTTCTTGTGGCCGGGCGCCTGCGCCACCGCCATCTCGAATTGCGCCGCGGCGACCGCAGCGTCGCCGCGCTTGAGCGCGACCAGGCCGAGGTTCACCCGCAGGGTCGGATCCGCCGGCGTGCGCTCCACCAGCGCCGCGTAGATCGCCTGCGCCTCCTCGAGCCGCCCGAGCCGGAAGAGACAGAGCCCGAGCAGCCCACGGGCGCGGGCGTCTTCAGGTTCGGTGAGGAGGAAGGACTGCAGGCGCGCGAGCGCCCCTTCGAGATCGCCCTGCTCCAGCAGGAGCTCTGCAGCCCGGCGCTCCGGCCGGGCCTCTTCGGCATCATGGGAGCGAAGCGCCGTCTCGTGCATGATCAGGTCCGATCGGCCAGCTGTGCCTTGTACTCCTTGTACAAGCGCATCACCCGCTTCACGTACTCCTGGGTTTCGGCGATGTTGGGGACGCCCCCCGCCCGCTTCACCGCACCGGGGCCGGCGTTGTAGGCGGCGATCACCTTCACCAGGTCCCCCTCGAACTCGTTGGTCAGCACGCGCAGGTAGCGCACGCCGCCGTGGATGTTCTCCCGGGGGTCGAGGATGTCGTCGACGTACATGGTCACGGCGGTCTCGGGCATCAGCTGCATGAGGCCCATCGCCCCTGCGTGCGAGACCGCGTGCGGGTTGAAATTCGATTCCGAGGCGAGCACCGCCCGGGCCAGCTCGATCGGGATCCGATAGCGCTCGCAGGCTTCGCGCAGGTGCTGATCGAAGAGGCTCACGTCGCGGGGCCGCCAGGTGTCGGCGCCGCCGGACGCAGCGGCCGCCTTCGCCGCGGGCTCGTCCTTGCCCTCGAGGACCACGCGCACGCCGCCGCCGCCAATCTTCTCGAAGCGGGCGGGCCCCCGCTTCGGCTTCCCGCCGCCGGTGCGGACGTTGGAGTAGTGGACCACGCCGTCCTTGTCCGTCCAGGAACGGATCTCGTCGGCGGCAGCAGGGGTCGCGACGGAGGCAGCCACGAGGGCGGCGAGCAGGGGGGTGGCGTATCGGCGCATTTTCGTCATCTAGGCTACCACGAAGGCATTTTCGCCCCCAAAAATTCCCCAGCGCTCCGCGCTTGCGACATCCCTGCGCGCCGACTACGGTCCGCCCGAAGCGGGCTGGCGCCTGCAGGCAGGCGTCCCCAACCTGCCCTCCCCAGACCGCAATGCCACCGGCCCGCGCCGTGGCGAGCCGGAGGCCGTTTCGATGGCGGAGCGTTTCGACTACCTGGTCATTGGCGGCGGCGTCGCCGGCCTCACCTTCGCCCTGCGCGCTGCCCGGACGGGCACCGTGGCGGTGCTCACCAAACGGGCCCGCGACGAGAGCAACACCAAGTGGGCGCAGGGCGGGATCGCCGCGGTCCTCGACCCGGACGACTCCTTCGACGCCCACGTGAAGGACACGATCGAGGCCGGCGTGGGCCTCAGCCACCTCGAGACGGTGGAGCTCTGCGTGCGCGAGGCGCCGGAGCGGATCCGGGAGCTGGTCCGCATCGGCGTCGATTTCTCCGAGCGCGCCGCAGGCCAGCTCGACCTCACCCGGGAAGGTGGCCACTCGGCCCGCCGCGTGGTCCACGCCAAGGACCTCACCGGCATGGAGGTGGAGCGGGCGCTCATCGCTGCGTGCGAGGAGCAGCCGAACATCCGCTTCTTCGATCACCACACGGCAATCGACCTGATCCTGTCGGCGCGGGCCGGCCAGCCGGGCCCCAACCGCGCCCTCGGCGCCTGGGTTCTCGACAACCGCACGGGCGACGCGATGACGCTGCTCGCCAAGGTCACCATCCTCGCCACCGGCGGCGCAGGGAAGGTCTACCTCTACACCTCGAATCCCGACGTGGCGACGGGCGACGGCCTCGCCATGGCGTGGCGGGCAGGCGCGGTGGTGGCGAACATGGAGTTCTACCAATTCCACCCCACCTGCCTCTTCCACCCGCAGGCGAAGAGCTTCCTGATCAGCGAGGCGCTCCGCGGCGAAGGCGGCGTCCTCCGGCGCGGCGACGGCACCTCGTTCATGGAGGACTACCACTCGATGGGGAGCCTCGCGCCCCGCGACGTTGTCGCCCGGGCCATCGACGCCGAGATGAAGCGCACCGGCGACGAGTCGGTCTTCCTCGACATGACCCACCTGCCCCGCAGCTTCCTGGTGGATCGCTTCCCGAACATCTACGCCACGTGCAAGGAGTTCGGGATCGACATGGCGGTGCAGCCGATTCCGGTGGTCCCCGCCGCGCACTACCAGTGCGGCGGCATCCTCGTCGACCTGGACGCCCGCACCTCGATCCCCAACCTGCTGGCGATCGGCGAGGTGGCCGCCACCGGCCTCCACGGCGCCAACCGCCTCGCCTCCAATTCGCTGCTCGAGGGGCTCGTCTTCGGCGCCCGCGGCGCGGTCACCGCCCACGAGCTCGCCAGGGAGGCGAAGGAGCCGCCGCGGGTCGACGACTGGAACGTCGGCTCCGCCGTCGAGCCGGAGGAGGCGGTGGTGGTCACCCACAACTGGGACGAGATCCGCCGCCTGATGTGGAATTACGTGGGCATCGTCCGCACGGTGAAGCGGCTGCACCGGGCCCGGGCGCGGCTCGACCTCCTCCGCGAGGAGATCCGCCAGTATTACTGGCAGTACAAGCTCACCACCGACTTCATCGAGGTCCGCAACATCGCCGACGTGGCCCACATGGTGGTGCGCTGCGCGCTGGAGCGGAAGGAGAGCCGCGGCCTCCACTACATCCTCGACTACCCGAAGCGCGACGACGCCCATTGGCGCCGCGACACCGTGATCTCCCGGGCGGGCTGAAAACGGCGCGCGTCACTCGACCGCATCGCGGGGCGCGATCCGCACCCGGACCAGGCCGCGCTCGAGCAGGCCCAGCTCCCTGGCGAGACGCTTCGAGAGATCGACGATGCGGCCCCGGACGAAGGGGCCGCGGTCGTTGACCCTGCACATCGTCGTCTGGCCGGTATCGACCACCTGCACCACCAGCTCGGTGCCGAAGCGGTGGGTCCGGTGGGCGCATGTGGCCGCTTCGCGATCGTAGGGCTGGCCGCTGGCGGTCTTCCTGCCGTGGAGGCTGTCGGCGTAATACGAAGCGATCCCCTCCTGCCAGGGGCTCTTCCGAGCCGGCGTGGCGCCGCTTCCCGCCGTCTCCTGCCGCGTGGTGGCACAGGCGGAGGCGAGGCTGAGGGCGAAGAGGAACGGCAGCAGTCGGCGCATGGTCATCCCGTGGTCGGCGGCGGCGCGGTCACCCAGGGCGGGAGGTGCCGCCGGAGGACCACCCGGTAGGCCGGCTGGTAGTCTCTTCGATATTTTTCACTATGTTCCACCGGCGGCCAAGCGTTCTCTCGCTGTGCGTCGAGGTACGACCGCAGGACCGACGCGTCGCCGCCGGCAGCCGCCCAGGCCGCCGGTGCGCGCTCGAGGCACGCGGCGAGCCGCTCCCGCGCCCCTTCGTCCGGGCTGGCGAGGCTCCGCTCGACCACCACCTGCAGCTCCGCGGCGCTGCCACGGATGAAGCGCCATTTGCGCAGGTTGACGCGAACGGTCCCCTGCACCTCGTCGAGATCCTCGACGATCGGCTCCTGCGCAGCGGGCTCGACCGTTGCGAGGACCGCCTCGAGATCCGGGCCGGTGGCGGTGGGGCCGAGGATCGCCTCCCGCACGAGCAGGTAGATGTCCGCAGGCGCTGCAGCGGGCCTGCGCGCGACCTCGTCGGCGACGAGGCGCATCACGTCCATCCCGCAGCGATCGGGCGCGGGGGCCGGCGACGTCGGCGGCGCCCCGGCGCACGCAGCGAGGAGGAGGCAGCAGAGGATCGCCGCTCGCATCAGCCCGCCCGCAGCGCCGGATCCTGCTTACCCGTCTTGGCGGTGCGATCGAGCACCTGCCGCAGGTGGCGGCTCACCGCGGTGAAGATGCCGCGGAGGAGCTCGGGCCTGTCGGAGACCAGGTCGAGGAAGTCGTGCCGATCCACCGCCAGCACCCGCACCTCGCGGCCCAGGGCCACGGCGCTCACCGGCCGCGGCGCGCCGTCGAGGAGGCTCGATTCGCCGAAGGAATCGCGCACGCCGATCTGCAGCACCTCGACGCCGCCCTTCAGGAACTGGACGCCGCCCTCGAGCACGACATAGAGCGCGTCCCCCGGATCGCCCTCGGAGAAGATCGTCTCGCCTCCGGCGTATTCGCGCTCGCGGGCGATGGCGGCCAGGGCCATGAGATCGTCCACGTCGCAGCGACCGAAGATCTCGACGCCCTCGAGGAAGAAGACCCTCTCGATTTCCCGTGCGTCCATCTCGTCCTCCCCCACGCCTGGCGGCAGTGGCGGGTTCTCGGGCCAGGTGCGGATTGCGGTGTGGATCGCGATCGAGCGCAGTACCTCGTCGCGGGCCACCGCGATCTCGAGGACCCGCGCCGGCGCCCTGGCGGCGACGCCCGGCACCCCACCCCACGGCTCCGGGAGCCGGTGGTAGCGCTCGAGCAGGGGCAGCACCCGCCCCTTGAGCTCGTCGTCGAGGAGGTGGTCGATGAGCTCGATCGCATAGGCGCGCTCCCTGGCGTCGCCGCCGGCGAAGCGGCGCCAGGCCGGCACGATCTTCGAGCCGGGGAGCGTGAGCTGCAGCAGCCGGAAGACCACCTCGAGATTCTGCTGGAGCCTGTCGCCCACCGCGCGCACCAGCGGCGCACCTGCGGGCAGCCCCACCTCGAGATCGCGGTAGAGCGGGAGGTAGTAGTGGTACGCGTCGAGGCGGCGGAGCGTCGCCTCCCGTGCTCGCTGGACGTCGAGTTCGATCGCCGGATGCTCCTCGTGCAACCGCGAGAGGTTCACCGCGATCCGGTAGCGCAGGTAGGCGTGCTCCTGGATGTTGGAGAAGAGCAGCGCCCTGGCGGCAGCTGCGGTGCCGATTCCACGGAGGACGCGGGGCACCTCGAGGCGCAGCGCCAGCGGCCGGTTCCTGTCGTCGAGCAGGGCGGCGAGCTCCGCCACCACCGCGTCGCCGTAGGCGGCGAGGGCGCGGCGGGCGGCGCTGCGCACCGCGCGGTCGCCGAGGAGCACGACGAGCACCGGCACCAGGGGGAGCTCCCGGGTGGCGCCGGCAGCATCGCAGGCGGTGCGGCGAACGAGGGGGCTCGGATCCTCGAGGTAGCGCAGGAGCCGCACCGCGTGGACGGAGGGTCCCAACCTGCCGAGGATCCGCGCCGTCTCCCGGCGCTCCTCCGGCGGCGCGTCCACGTCGTCGAGCCGCCGCAGCAACGCCTGGGTCGCCCGGCCGGTGCGGCCCTCGAGCGGCAGGAGCGCCGCCACCGCTGCGCCGGCGAGGGCGGGATCCTCGCTCGCGAGGAGCGGCGCGAGGACCTGCTCCGCCCGGCGGGGCGAGAGGACGGCGAGGGCCAGCGCCGCCTCCTGCCGGACCTGCGGCGTGTCGCCCTCGATGAGCCGCTCGAGGTGCGGCGCCGCCGGCGTCACCCGGCGCGTCCGGGCGAGGCGGATGGCGGCGAGGCGCACCCGATCGTGCGGGTGGGTAAGGAGCCCGTGCAGGTGGGGCACGGGATCGAAGCGGGGATCCTCCGCGAGGAGTGAAACCGCGGTGAGGAGCCGGACCGGGTCCGTGTCGCGCAGAGAGCGGAGCAGCGCCTGCCGCGCCTCGGCGCTGCGCAGCTGCGTCGGGTGGCGGCCGGTGGCGCGGGCGAGGCGCCGCTCGATGGCGGCCACGTAGAGCTTGCGGGTGCGGGTGAGGACGAGGGCGACGAGCGCCACCACGGCGACCACCGCAGCCACCAGCGCCTCGATGCTGGCGTGGCTGCCGAGCAGGAGCAGGAGCGCGCCGCCAGCGGCGAAGCCGACCTTCTTGGTGACGCCGTCGATCGCCGCGCGGATCTGCGGGCGGATCGCGTCGGGCACCGGGCCGTAGAGGAGCTGGAACGCAGCCGGGTTGAGCGAGAGGCTCCCCGCCGATTCGACCAGGCGCAAGGTGAAGGCCGGGGCGATCCCCGGCACGAAGAGGCAGGCCACCGCTGTGGCCGCGCTGCAGCCCGGGGTTACGAGCAGGTAGCGGAAGATGCCCCAGCGCTCCAGCACCCTGCCCGCGAGGCCGAGCTGGAAGAGCACCGCGACCACGCCCATCCAGAGGTTCAAGGCGCCGAAGAGCGAGGCCATCTCGGCCTCGCCGAGCTCGGCGCCGGCGCGGAGGCGGAAGAGGTAGTCCGCCAGCGCGGTGAGGGTGGCGAGGAGCACCATCAGCGCGGCGAGGGCGCGGGGGTAGCGGTCGCCCTGCAGATAGGCGCGGGCCTGCGAGCGCACCAGCCCGATCGTCGCCGGCGCGGGCTGCTGCTGCACCTCGCTGCCCCGCGTGCGGCGCACGGCCAGCGAGAAGCCGGTGCAGGCGACGAGGAGCACCAGCGCAGGTGGCAGCAGCCCCACCGCACCGAGGCGGGCGCCGAGGAGCTGCGCCATGAGCCCGGCGAGGATCGCGCCGGTCATCCCGGCGGCGCCGAGGATGCCGAAGGTCCGCTTGCTGGCGCGGGCGTCGAAGAGCTCGGAGGCCGCGCTCCAGAAGCGGATCGAGACCAGCGTCGCGAAGGTCTCGCCGAAGAGGTAGAGGGCGATCACCGCCACCGGCAGCCGGAGATGGGCCGCTGCTGCGAGGCCGGCGAGGAGCGCGGTGGCGAGGACGAGGCCTGCCCGGGGCAGGCGCCGGGCCCTGCCCCGATCCGCCAGCGCCGCGAGCCAGGCGGCGCCGCCGGTCGCCAGGGCGGTGGCGATGTAGAGCGGCGGCAACGCCTCGGCCTGGTAACGCGCGACGACGAGCGCGTTCGAGGCGCTCTTCACCAGCACCACCGTCGCCACGAAGGCGAGATGGAAGAGGCTGGCGAGCAGCGTGCGGCGGATTTCGTCCGGTTTCAGCCCGAGGAGGCCGGCGAGGCGCGAGGCGCTATGGTGATCGTGGTCCGACAAGCGGCGCCATCCTACTGGCGAACGCTTCCATAGCCCAGCCCGACGGGCGGCCGAGGTTGTGCCCCGGCGCCTGGCCCCGCGCTACCGGGGGAGGTCGTCGCCTGCGACGGCCCAGGTCGGCGTGGCCCGGCCCACCGCGGAGGTGACCCGGAACTTCAGCTCGCTACCGGGGACCACCACCGGCCTGCCCTGCTGGTCGAGGGCAGGAAAGCGAACCTTGTAGGCGGACCAGAAGGGATTGAGATAGGCGTAGAGCGCCTTGGTGTTGGCGTCGGGCCGCTGGATCTTCTTCACCGCCGCAGGCAGGACCGTGCTGCCGTCCGGCAGCTCGAGCTCGATCCGCCAGATGGTGTCCGGCTCCGCCAGGTTGTCCCAGCGCGACTCCGCCGTGTAGAGGCCGACGAAGATGTCGACGAACTCGGTGGCCTCGACCCGCTCCCGGTGGAGGAGCACCTCCACTTCGTCGCGGGGGAGGCTGAGGAAGTCGGCCACTGCAGCGATCTTCCGCTGCCGGAACGGCCACGATTCCCAGGTGGCGGCGAGGAAGAAGCGCTGGTCGAGGCCGTCGTAATAGGACTTGTACCGCGTGTAGTCCTCGAGCACGTCGTAATAGGCCGCATCGCGCACACGCGGCGCGTCGTCCGCCCGCTGGCTCAGGGCGAAGCCGGGTCGGTTGCTGCACGCCGCGAGGGCGAGCAGCAATGCCAGGGCGGCCGAACGCAGCATCAGACCTCGTCTCCCATGAAGTCGGTGCGGGTGAAGAGCGACTCGAGGCGGTAGCCCCTGGCCTCGAAGGCCTCCCTGCCGCCCTCGAGGCGATCCACCAGGGCGAAGACGCCGGCGACCTGCAGCCCCGCCTCCTCCGCCCGCTCGCAGGCCTTCAGTCCCGATCCGCCGGTGGTCACCACGTCCTCCACGATGGCCACGCGCGTGCCCGCCTGCAAAGGGGGCCCCTCGAGGAAGCGACCGGTGCCGTGGCCTTTCGCCTCCTTGCGGACGATGAAGCCCTGCAGGGGGCGCGCGCCGAGCCAGCTCGCCATCGAGACGGCGGAGGCGATCGGATCGGCGCCGAGGGTGAGGCCGCCCACCGCGGTGACGGTGGGATCGAGGCGGAAGATGCTGTCGAGGAGGAGGCGGCCCACCAGCCAATGCCCCTCCGCGGCGAGGGTCACCCGCTTGCAGTCGATGTAGAAATTCGACTCGCGACCCGAGGCCAGGGTGACCTTGCGCTTCGCGAAGGAGAAGGTGCGGAGGAGGTCGAGGAGGCGGCTCTTGTCCGCTGCGAGGAGGTCGTTCACTTCGTGTCTCCGGGGGCGGGCTCGAGCCAGGTGCCGAGCGCGCGGTAGTACTCAATCTGGTCGGCCACGATGCGGCGCAGGTGCGGTGGGACGTCGTCCCAGGCCTGTGTGAGGGTGGCGAGGTCCTGGGAGAGGATCGAGAGGCGACGGGCGAGGTCCTCGGCGAGCTCGGCGGCGGTGAGGACCCGCTCGGCTGGCGGCGGTGCAGGCGCCGGTGTGCCCAGGGGCATCGCCCCTGGTGGCTCCGCCGGCGGCTCGGCAGCGACGCCGGCCACCTGCCGCTGGCCAGGCCGCGGCACGCCCTCGAAGTCGCTGGTGACGAGGGGCGCCTCCTCCTGCTGCTCCGCTTTGGCCGCGTCTTCGGTGGCAGGCTGCGGCGCTGCCGCTGGTACGGCCGGCGCCTGCGACGCGGGCCCCTCCTCGTCGAGCTCGTCCTCGTCGACGATGCTGCGATCCGGCGGCGGCAGGCCCTGCAGCTGCGCTGCGAGATCCTCGAGGCGTTCCTCCGCGCGCTCGATGGCGCGGGGGATCAGCTCCTCGAGCGCCGGGGTGCTCCAGCCCATCAGCCGGTAGCGCTCCCGCATCTCGAGCAGCTCCTCGCGCTCGAGGGGCCGGTTGTCGAGGGCGTCCGCTGCTGCCACCAGCGCCGCCGCCTCGTCCGGGAGGTTCTCGTGGACCCGGACGAGCACGCGATCGCGGAAGAGCAGCTTGAGCGCGGCGAGACGGCGGAAGCCGGTGATCGCCTGGAAGCCGTCGCCGGCGGGACGCACCTCGATCGGAAAGAGCTGCCCCGCCTGCGCGATCGATCGCGCCAGCGACGAGATGTCCCCGGCCTGGCGCAGGCGGAAGGTGGTGTCTTCGCCGATCCGGGCAAGCGGAACGTACGTCAACTCGCGCGGCGGCGGCGTGGGGCGTGCCATCGGGCGCGCATCCTACGCGATCCACCGGGGGCTGTGGCCCCGAAGTGTCGGCGGGTCGCCAGCAGCGACCTCGTCAGCGCTTGAGTACGACGGCGGAGCGGGCCCCGAGCGCCAGGGCCGAGGCGGGCAGCGGCGGCGGCGGCGGCGGGCGGGCCGCTGCTGCCGGGGCTGCATCGCTCCGCTCCTGCGGCGGCGCAACCTCGGGAGGCGGCACCGCTGCAGGGGCCTCGACGTTAGCGGGGGGCTCCTCGGCTGCAGCAGCCGCAGCCACCGGCGCTTCTTCGGTCGCGGGGCCCGGCGTCTCGTCCACGTCCGGCGGCTCGGGGAACGCGCCTGCCTGCGCATCCTCCGCCGCGCCCCAGACTGCATCGTCGTCGTCGCTGACGTCGCCCAGCTCCACCCTGCCCCGGACCGCGGCGCCGGGCGCGATCGCCACCCGCGCGGCGCGCAAGTCGCCGAGCATCCTGCAGCTCGTGGCCAGCTCCGCCGCCTCGATCACGCTCACGTCGCCGCGGACCTTGCCGGCGAGCACCGCGCTCCGCGCCCGGACCTCGGCCTCGATCACGCCGCCGGGCTCGAGTTGCAGCGCGCCGCCGCAGCTCACCGCCCCCTCGATCCGCCCGTGCACCAGGAGATCGCCTGCGCACCGGACCTCGCCGCGGATCACCGTCCCCGGGCCGACCACCGTCACCACCTGCTCGGACATCACCTGCTCCGGGAAAGAATCCACGCGGCCACGTCTTCCATCGCCTGCCGCCGGGTCTCCGGCAATTCGTTGAAGAGCTCGTGCCGCGCCTCGGGGTAGCGGCGCAGCTCCTTGTCGCTGCTGCCCAGCGCCTCGAAGAAACGCACGTTCGCCGCCGGGCTGGCGATCGGATCGCCCTCCGGCACCAGCACGAGCGCAGGCAGGGTGATCCCGCCGGCGTCCTCCCGCACCAGCGCCTGCGCCGCCGTCGCCTCGTCGAACCAGCGCGGCGTCACCGTGCGGTTGTAGAGCGGATCGCGATCGACGCGCCGCTGCATCTCCTCGTCGCGGGTGAGCTGCTGGCTGGTCAGCTCGTTGTTCAGCGGCGCCCAGGGCACCACCTTCCCGATCAGCCGCGCCGCGGCGACCTTGAGCCGCGGCGCCTCGAAGGCGAGCTGGAGGTAGGGGGAGGCGAAGATCGCGCCGGCGAGCTCGCGGGCACCACCCGGCTCGAGGAGCCAGCGCGCCAGGATCAGCCCGCCGAGCGAATGGCCGAGCAGGAAGGTGGGCAGCTGCCCTGCCTCGCCGCGGAGCCGATCGGTGAAGCGCCGGAGGTCCTCGAGGTAGTCCGAGAAGCGATCGACGTGCCCGCGCCTGCCGTCCGCCTGCCCGTGGCCCCGGTAGTCGAAGGCCAGCGACGCGATGCCGCGTTCCGCCAGGTGATCGAAGAGTTCACGGTAACGACCGCAATGCTCGCCGTAGCCATGGACCACGCCGACCCAGGCCTTCGGGTCGGCAGGCGTGATCGCTCGCCAGAAGAGCCGGAGGTTGTCGCCGGCTGCAAAGAATCCCTCGCGGTGGGTGGGGCTGCTCAAGGTGGGCCGACCGTACTGGCGCGCATCCGCGAAAGTCAAACGCGCTGCGTCGAGCGCCTGCGATCAGCGCCGGGCCGCCCGCTGCCGGGCCGCCTGCCGCGCCTTTTCGATCTCGGCCAGGACCCGGGGATCGGGATCCCGCGCGAGGAGCTGCAGCGCCTCCTCCCACAGCCGGTCGGCGTCCGCGTCGCGGCCCGCGAGGTGGAAGGCCTCGGCGAGATGGTGGAGCACCACCGCTTCCCGGGGCACAAGCGCCCGCGCTCGCTCGAGCAGCCGGATCCCCGCCTCGAGGTTGCCCAGGCGCACCTCGCACCAGCCGAGCGAATCGAGGAAGTAGGGCTCGTCGGGACGGAGCTCGAGGGCCCGTTGCAGCAGCGCCCGCGCCTCGTCGAGGTGGATCCCCTGGTCGGCCCAGACGTAGCCGACGAAGTTGAGAGCCGAGGCGTTGTCGGGATCGCCACGGAGAAGCGCCTGCACGAGGCCCACGGCGCCATCGACGTCCCCCGCCCGCTCCCGTGCTGCGGCCAGGGCGAAGATCAGTCCCTCCTCGCCGGGCGCCTGGGCCAGCGCGCCTGCGAGAAGCGCCTGCGCCTGCGCGTCGCGCCCCAGATCCTGCAGGATCTCGGCGACGGCGACGACCAACGCCGGATCTTCGCGCTCCGCGGCGAGCGGCTCGAGCAGGGCGAGCCCCCGGGCGGCGGCGCCAGCGCGGCGGAAGATGCCGGGGACCACGGCATAGACCCGCCCGGCCTCGTCTGCGCCGGGGCGCAGCAGCAGCAGCGCCCGCTCGAGGGCGGCCCGGGCCTCGGTGTGGTGGCCTTCGAGCGAGAGGCTCTCCGCCTTGCGGGCGAGGGCCACCACGTGCACCGGCCCCGCCTCCTCCGGCACGGCGGCGAAGGCCTCGATCGCCTCGCGGTGGCGGCCGAGGGAGGCGAGGACCATCGCCCGGGCGAAGTGGAGCCGCGACGCGCCGACGTCGGCGCGGAGCGCCTGGTCGAGGGTGGAGAGCGCCTCATCCGGGCGGTGGGCGGAGCGCCAGGCGGCGGTGACCTGCAGCGCCGCCCCCACCGGATCGCGGGCGGTGCCGAGGAGTTGCTGGAAGTAGGCCCGCGCGGCGACGCCGTCGCCCCGCCGGAGGGCGAGGCTGCCTGCACCTGCGAGCGCCTGCGGATCGCTGGGGTCGAGGCGGAGCACCTCGGCGTAGAGCGCTTCCGCCCGGCGTTCGTTGCCACGCTGCGATTCGAGCAGGGCGAGACGAAGCCGCGACGTGGCATCGTCGGGGTCCACCGTGACGGCCTGCGCCAGGTAGCGGCGGGTCCGCTCCGGCTCGTCCCGTTCCCAGGCGGTGGTGGCGAGGAGCCGCCAGGGGGCGCCGTTGCGGCGGTGCACCTGCCCATAGCGGGAGGCCACCGCCTCCGCCTCCTGCCAGCCGCCGAAGTCGGCGTGGAGTCGGGCGAGAACGAGCCAGGGCTCGGGTTCCTGCGGATCGAGGCGGATCGCCTCTTCGAGGGCCTTCGCCGCCTCGCCCCTGCGGTGCTGCGCGGCGCGCACCTTGCCGAGGAGCACGTGGGCGCCGGCGTGCGCCGGGGTGATCCGCAGGGCCCGGTCGATCTCCGTCGCGGCGCGTTCGAGCTCTTCGGTGCGGGCGTAGAGCCAGGCCAGCGCGACCCGCAGATCCGCGGAGGTGTCGTCGTAGATCACCGCGAGGCGCAGCTCTTCGAGGGCGCGCTGCAGCTCCCCTGCATCCTCGGCGAGGCGGGCGTTGAGGTAGTGGGCGTAGGCCCGCGAGCTGGCGTAGGACCCGCCCCGCGGGCTCGCCCGCAACGCCTCCCGAATCGCCTCGGTGTCGACGTCCGGCCGCGGGCGCGGCTCCGCCCCCGCTGCCACGGGCGCGGCCAGGAGGACGAGGATGGGAAGAAGGCGACGCGTCATCACGGGGCTCGCCTCCATGGTAACGCCGGCGGAGCCGGCTGACCAAGAAGACCCGGGGGCGCCGGTCGGCGGCCCCTGCCCTTGCGCGATCCGTTAGTGGCTGCTGCGCGCCATCCGCTCGGGCTCGCCCCGGAGGAGGCGCGTGAGCAGATCGAGCAACTCCTCGTGGGGATAGGGCTTCACCACGTGGCCGTCGAAGCCCGCGGCGATCACTTTCTGCCGCGAGGCGGGGTCCGACAGACCCGAGCAGGCGACCACCGGCGTATCGGCGGTTTCCTCGCGCTTGCGGAGCGCTGCCAGCGCGGAGAAGCCGTCCATCGCCGGCATCATCAGGTCCATGACCACGGCGTCGGGCTTGAAGGCACCGACGAGGAGCCCGGCCTCGAAGCCGTTGGCGGCGAGCTCCACCTCGTAGCCGTTCCCCTCGAGGATGGCACGGAGCAGGTCACGCTCGTCCGGATCGTCGTCGACCGCGAGGATGCGCAAGGCGCGATCCGTCTCGGCAGCGAGCTCCGCGGGTACCGGCATCTGGTACTTCCGCAGGAATCCGAGCAGATCCTCGCGGGAGATGCGCCGATGGCCACCGGGCGTCTTGTGAGCCTTGAGGCGGTTGGCCTTGATCCAGTTGACGATCGTGGGCAACGACACGCCAAGCAGCCGGCTCGCTTCGAATGTGGTGAAGTATTTCCCGGGCATGGAGGCGCCTACCAACCACCTGCGTGAATTTGGAGCTTTGGGGTTCCCGACCGAGTTCCCATGATAGCCGAAACTCGCCGCCCCGTTCTGGCCATTGTCCACTGCAAGCGGCTTGAGATCAACCAAGCGGAACATGGTCCTGCTGCGTGCCGGGTCGCCTGGAGTGCAGACGCCGCAGCAGCGGGAAGGGTACGCCTTCGCCCCACATGAGGGTCGATCGCCGCCACACCCATGGGGTCACCTACCTCCAGCGGGCAGGCGAGTCAGGACCGACGAACCCAGAGCAGCGCTTCCACGTTGCCTGCCGGTCCGTGAACCGGCGAGTCGATGCAGCCGAGGATCTCGAGGCCGAGGTCCTCACCGCAGATCCGCCGGATCTTCTCGATCGCAGCGAGCCGCGCAGCGGGATCGCGGACCACCCCGCCCTTGCCGACGTCCTGCGGGCCCACCTCGAACTGCGGTTTGACCAGCATCACCAGCTGGCCCCCGGTGCGGATCAGCCCCACTGCCGCAGGGAGGACCAGGGCCAGCGAGATGAAGGAGAGGTCCATCACCCCGAGGTCGAAGGGCTCGGCCCCCAGCTCCTCGAGGCCCACGTGCCGGGCATTGATCCGCTCGAAGGAGCGGACCCGCGGATCCTGCCGGAGCTTCTCGTGGAGCTGGCCATAGCCCACGTCCACGGCCCAGACCGCCTCGGCGCCCCGCTGGAGCAGCAGGTCGGTGAAGCCGCCGGTGGAGGCGCCGAGGTCGACGCAGCGCATGCCGGTCGGGTCGATGGCGAAGGTGTCCAGCGCCCCCTCGAGCTTGAGGGCGCCGCGGGAGACGTAGCGAAGCCCCTCGCCCTTGAGCCGGAGGGGCAGCTCCACGTCCACCAGCTGGCCGGGCTTGTCGACGCGGTGCTCACCGGCGAGGACCTCGCCGGCCATGACCAGGGCCTGGGCCCTGGCCCTGGTGTCGGCCAGACCGCGCTCGACCAGCAGCTTGTCGATGCGCTCCCTGCGCGCGGCCATCAGCCCGCCTGGACGCCGGCGCGGGCGCCGTCGAGCAGCGACCGCACCGCAGCGGCGATACCGGTGGCGTCGAGGCCGAAGCGGGCCTTCTGCTTGTCGGCGTTGCCGTGGGTCACGAAGTCGTCCGGGAGACCGAGCCGCTTCACCGGGACGAGCAGGCCGTTCTCCTGCAGCGCCTCGAGCACGCCGGAGCCGAAGCCGCCGGGCAGGCAGCCCTCCTCCACCGTGACCACGCGGCCCGTCGTGGAGGCGAGATCGCAGATCAGCTCGGTGTCGAGGGGCTTGGCGAAGCGGGGATCGACCACCACGGCCCGGATCCCCTCGCCGTGGAGGGCCTTCGCTGCAGCCACCGCAGCGTGGGCCATCGGACCGTAGCCGAGGACCACCACGTCCGGCTTGCTGCCGCCGGGGTGGAGGATGCGCCCCCTGCCGATCGGAAGGATCTCCGGCGGAAGGAGCGGCACGCCGAGGCCGGAGCCACGGGGGTAGCGGAAGGCGGAGGCGCCGTCGATCGCCAGCGAAGTGGCGAGCATGTTGCGCAGCTCCTGCTCGTCCGCAGGCGCCATCACCACGAGGTTGGGGATGCAGCGCAGGTAGGCGATGTCGAAGGCGCCCTGGTGGGTCTTGCCGTCGGCGCCGACGAGGCCGCCACGGTCGAGGGCAAAAACCACCGGGAGGTTCTGGAGCGCCACGTCGTGGACGATCTGATCGTAGGCGCGCTGCAGGAAGGTCGAGTAGATCGCGGTGACCGGGCGCAAGCCCTCGCAGGCGAGGCCGGCGGCGAAGGTCACCGCGTGCTGCTCGGCGATGCCCACGTCGTAGACCCGCTGCGGGAAGCGCTCCCGGGTCTTCACCAGCCCCGTCCCCTCGAGCATCGCCGCGGTGATCGCCACCACGTTGGCGTCCTTCGCCATGTGCTCGGAGACCGCCTCGGCGAAGAACTCGGTCCAGGTCGGCACCGCTGGCTTCTTCGCCACCGAGCGGCCGGTGGCCACCTCGAAGTTGGTGAGGCCGTGGCCGCGGGTGCGCAGGTCGCTCTCCGCGGGGCCGTAGCCCTTGCCCTTGGTGGTGCGGGTGTGGATGAGCACCGGCCCGTCGATCTCGGTGGCCACCTGCCGGAGGATCCGGACCATCGAGAGCACGTCGTGGCCGTCGGTCGGCCCGATGTACTGGAAGCCGAGCCCCTCGAAGAGGATGCCGGGGGTGAGCAGCGCCTTGGAGGAGTCGATGGCGCGCCGGATCCCCTCGATCGCCTGATCGCCGTGGGGGAGCGCGTAGAGGACCTCCTTCACGCTGCGCCGCCAGCGGTTGAAGGTATGGCCCGCGAACTTCTTCGAGAACCACTCCGACATCGCGCCGACGTTCGGGCTGATCGACATCTCGTTGTCGTTGAGGATGACGATGAGATCGCGCTCGAGATAGCCCGCCTGGTTGAGGCCCTCGAAGGCCACGCCGCCGGTCATGCCGCCGTCGCCGACCAGCGCGATCACGCGGCCGCTCTCGCCCTTCACCCGGCGCGCCTCGATCATGCCGAGGCCGGCGGAGATCGCGGTGCTGGCGTGACCGACGCCGAAGGCGTCGTGCTCCGACTCCGCGCGCTCGGGGAAGCCGGCGAGGCCGCCCTCCTGCCGGATGCTGCGGAACTCCTTCCGGCGGCCGGTCAGCAGCTTGTGCGCATAGGCCTGGTGGCCAACGTCGAAGACGATGCGATCCTGCGGGCTGTCGAAGACGTAGTGCATCGCCACCACGAGCTCGACCGCTCCGAGCGAAGCGCCGAGATGCGCGCCGTTGCCGGCAGCGCACGTTGCGATGATCTCGTCGCGGATCTCGCGGCAGAGCGCAGGAAGCTCCTCTTCCTTGAGCGCCTTGAGATCTTCCGGTCCGTCAATCGTCTCGAGAAGCGCCATGCTGCTTCCCTCCACCATGCCCGCCATCTGCACGCAACAGCAGGCGGAACGTTTTTTCGCCAATCGTCTCGAGCGCCGTCCAGAAATCGGTCCGGAGGACCGGGACCGCCCCTCAGAGCGTGTGAAGAAATCGGTCCGGCAAGCGCCGGCCCGCTTTCTTCGCTCGCGCTTCGCGCGAGAGACGCTCCATCTTACGATCGCTCCGCCTTCGGCTTCGCTGGAGAGTTTGTTTCACAAACTCTCAGTGCACGCGGTCGATCGCGTAGTCGGCCAGCGCGTGGAGCGCGGCCGCCGCCTCACCCATGCCTTCCAGGGCTTCCACCGCCCGATCCCGGGCGTTCCGGGCGAGCGCCCGAGCCCGGTCCAGCCCGACCAGTGCCGGGTAGGTGGGCTTGCCCTTCGCCTCGTCGCCCCTGCCGCGCTTGCCCATCTGTTCGGGGTCACCCACCACGTCGAGGATGTCGTCGGCGATCTGGAAGGCGAGACCGAGGGCCTCGCCGTAGATGCGCAAGGAGGCGACCCGTTCCTCGCTCGCCCTGGCGGCGACCGCCCCACCCTCCACCGAGGCAGCGAGGAGCGCCCCGGTCTTGGCCCGGTGGATGGTCTCGACCGCCTCGAGCGGCGGCAGATCGTCACCGTGCCTGCGACCGGTCATGTCGAGATCGAGCTGCTGGCCCCCCACCATGCCGGTCGCCCCTGCAGCCCTGGCCAGGAGCGCCACCAGCCTGGCGCGCTGCTGCTGCGGCCCGTCGGCCAGGAGACCGAAGGCCTCGGTGAGCAGGGCATCACCGGCGAGGATCGCGGTGGCCTCGCCGAAGACCTTGTGGCAGGTCGGCCTGCCGCGGCGGAGGTCGTCGTCGTCCATGGCCGGCAGGTCGTCGTGGACCAGCGAGTAGGTGTGGATCGACTCGAGGGCCACCGCGTAGTCGCGGATCACCGGCTCGTCGTCAGGTAGACCGCCGCAGGCTTCGAAGGCTGCCAGCGCCAGCACGGGCCGCAGCCGCTTGCCGCCGCCGAGGAGGCTGTAGGCCATCGCCTCGGCGAGCCGCTCCGGGGTACCGACGCGCCAGCCGCCGGCCCGCTCTGCGAGTAGCCGCTCGATCCGGCCGCGGCGGTCGCCCAGCCAGGCGTCGAGATCAAAGGAGTTCACGAACGCCTCCGCTCCTCGAGGAGCTGTCCGATGCGGGCCACGAGCTTGTCCACGTCCACCGGCTTGGGAAAGTAGTCGACCGCACCCGCCTCGTAGCCCTCCCGGACGTCCTCCGGGGTCTTCTTCGCCGAGACGAAGATCACCGGGATGTCCCGGAACTCCTCGTTCTTCTTGATCGAGCGACAGAGCTCGAAGCCGTCGATCCAGCTCATCATCACGTCGAGGAGGATCACGTCCGGACGATCGACGTGGAGGATCGAGATCAGCCGCAGCCCGTTGGCTGCCTGCGCCACCTCGAAATCCTCGAGCTCGAGGGCGAGCGTCAGCATCTCCCGCGTCTCGCGGTCGTCGTCGACGATGATCACCTTCGGCTTCTGATCGGCCTGCTGCTCCATCGCCGCCTCGCTGCCTAGAAGGGCACGTCGTCGTCGTCGACGACGGGCTTCGGCTGCTGGCGCGCCGGCTCTGCCTCCGCTGCGGGAAGCGGCTGGACCCGGTCGCCTTGCAGCAGCATCTCCACGCGCTGCTCCGCAGCGTCCAGACGCCGCTCCGCAGCCTGCGCCAGCTGCACCCCGCGCTCGAAGGCCCGGAGCGACTCCTCGAGACTGAGCTCCCCCGCCTCGAGCTGGCGCACCACGCCATCGAGCTGCTCCACCAGCTGCTCGTAGGCGAGACCTTCCTCGGTCTGCCCCTCGCCGTTGCCCGCCACCCTGGGAGTCTTCGTCACGTCAGCCACCTTCCCCGCCCCGGCAAAGGGGGGCGGACCTTAGCGCCCGCCCTCTCCGGGGTCAAATGGACCTTTGCTGCTCTCGAAGGCCCCTGCAGCGCTCTTCCGAGGCGCTGCCGGACCCACCACCTCGACGGCGAGCGCGCCGTCCGCCAGCTCGAGATGGAGCCGCTCTCCTGGCGCCGCATCGGCAGCCGAAAGGAGGACCGCGCCGCTGGCCCGGAACGCCACCGCATAGCCCCGCGCGAGAACCTGCAGGGGCGAGAGCGAATGGAGCCGGCTCGCCAGATCGGTCCGCCTGCTGCGCTGCCTGTCGAGAAGGCGCCGCTGCGCGTGTTCGAGCCGCCCCCAGAGCTCGCCGACACGGGCCCCCTCGCGCAGCACCCGCTGGTGCGGAGAACGGCGCTGCAGCTCCTCGCGTAGGGTCCGGAGTGCCGTTCCCCTTCCGGCCAGGCCCCTGCCGGCTGCGGAGCGCAGCCGCTCGCGCAATTCGCCCAGCTCGCGGCGGCGGGCCTTCACCTGCAACGCTGGGTGGGCCTGCCGCAGCCGCTGGGCCAGCTCGCGAAGCCGAGCCCGTTCGGCCCCCAGCACCCGCCGCTCCAGGATGGCGAGACGCTGGAGCCGCTCGTCGGTGCGGAGGCGCTCGCCGGCGATGTGGCGGCGCGGGTCGCCGAGCCGGGCGGCGAGCCGGTGCGTCGCGGCGCGGCACTGCTCCATCCGCCGGAGCGCAGCACGGGAGAGCCTCGTCCGCGCCACCGCCAGAGAGGCCCGCAGCTCGGTCTCCACCGGCGCGAGGATCTCGGCTGCGCCCGTTGGCGTCGGGGCGCGCAGGTCGGCGACGAAGTCCGCGATGGTGAAGTCGACCTCATGGCCCACCGCCGAGACCACCGGCACCGGGCAGGCGGCGATGGCCCGGGCGACCACCTCCTCGTTGAAGGCCCAGAGGTCCTCGATCGATCCGCCGCCGCGGGTGACGACGACCACGTCGCAATCGCCCCGTGCGCCGAGCCGGCGCACGCCGGCGGCGATCTCCGCTGCAGCACCATCGCCCTGCACCCGGGCAGGCGCCACCAGCACGGGGATCCCGGGGAAGCGGCGGTGGAGCACCCGGAGGAAATCCCGGACCGCAGCACCGGTGGGGCTGGTGACGACGCCGATCCGCCGGGGCAGGAAGGGCAGCCGCCGCTTGCGGGCGGGATCGAAGAGCCCCTCCGCAGCGAGGCGCCCCTTGAGCTGCTCGAAGGCCACCGCCAGCGCGCCGGCGCCCACCGGCTCGAGGGAGTCGCAGACGATCTGCGTGTCGCCGCCGCTCTCGTAGAATCCGACCCGGCCCCGGGCGATCACCTCCTGCCCGTTCTCGGGGCGGAACCGGAGCTGCCGCGCCTGGCCGCGGAAGAGGACGGCGCGGATGCAGGCGCTGTCGTCCTTGAGGCTGAAGTAGAGATGCCCCGATCCGGGCTGCCGCAGGTTGGAGATCTCGCCTCGCACGTGGACCACGGCGAAGCGCTCCTCGAGAGATCCGCGGATCTGCTGGGCGAGCTCGGCGACGCTGAGCACCCGCTGGGCGGCAGGCTCAGGCGCCGGCGCCGCTTCTCCTGCGAGCCTGGCGTGGATCGCCGAGCGGAGCCAGGCCCCCCTCCCTGCTGCGGGAGCTGGAGGCGGGCGCTGCGGCGGTACGGGCGCGACCGGCGCCGGCTCCACCGGTCCCGGCGCGGCCGGCTCTGCAACAGCGGGCTCCCGGGGCGTCGAGCGCATCCCCGGTGTCGGGGGGGCCGCGCCGGCGGCCACCTCCTCCGCGGCGCGGCCCGCCGTCCGTGCCCGTCCCCTGCCCGGCTGGCGCTCGCCCCGCCGGCGCGGCGCGGCCGTCTCGGCAGCAGCCGGTGCAGGTTCGTCCTGCGCCGCGGCGCCGAACAGGTCGAGCTGGTCCCGTTCCTCTCGCGTCACGCGAGCTCCTTTGCGTCCCCATGAAACCGCTTGCGCCACCTGCGGATCCCGCAGGCGGGCAGGCCGGCACTATAGCGCGGCAGGCGCAGCCTGCCCGGCAGCTTCGACCGGTGGCGCCGGCCGGCGCAGCCGCTCCGTCCACGCCGCTGCCTTCGCCGCCCAGGGGTCGCCGGGCAAGGCCAGCCGCGCCGCCAACTCGAAACGTTGCAGGGCCCCTGCCGGATCGAGATGCTGCAGTGCATATCCCTCGAGGAAGATCGGCCCGGCGCTGCCTGCGAGGCGCTTGCGGATCGCTGCCGCTTCCGGGTCCCCCGGCAGGACGGCGAGGGCCTGCTCGCAATGGTGGAGCGCGCCGCGGAGATCACCTCCCTCCTCTGCCCTGTGCGCCGCGCTGCGATGCAAGGCAGCGAGCGCCCGCCGGACCTCGACGACCTGCGGTGCGTTCCCGCCGATCTCCTCCGCCCACCCGAGCGCCTCCTCGAGCGCCGGCGCTGCAGCGACGCCGCGGCTCTCCCGTGCCCTGGAGAGCGCCCGGGCGAAGCGCTCCACCCGCGAGGCGAAATGCTGCGCCTCGACCGCCGCTGCCTCCCGCCCCAGCGCGACCGCCTCGTCGAGTGCGCCCGCCTCCCACGCGGCGCGGAGAACGGGGAGGAGCGAGACTGGCTCCGCCTCCACGGCCGCGCGCTCCCGCGGCGGCGATGCCGGCGCACTGGGCGTTGCTCGGCGCGGCAGCCGCAGCACGCGGCGCGGCGTCTCCTCCCGCGGCGACGGGCTACGCGCGACTTCGCTTCGAACCGCGGCGCGTGCAGCAGGGCTGCGCTCCGCCGAGGCTTCCGGCGATCGCGCGACCTCCGCCGCCGCTGCAGGGGGTGCAGCCCGCGGTCCGCCGTCCCCGCCTGCCCGCTCGAGGGCTTCGTTCTCCTCGGACGCCGGAGGTGCAGGCGATGCGGATGGGCCCTCCAGCTCATGGGCGGGTGGCTGCGACGGCTGGGGGATTGGCGGCACGCAAGCTGGCGTTGCGACCACCGGCGCCTGCTCCGTCGTCCGCGCGGCGACGGCGCCGGCTGCAGCGTCCCGCCGCACCATGGAGAAGGCCGCACCCGCCAGGTAGCCGGCCAGCAACCCCGCGCAGGCCCAAGCCGCCCATCGCCCGACCGCCGCACCGCGGCTCCGAGCGAGATGGACCACACCTCCCGGCGCGACGAAGTGCATTCGTGCAGCGCCCGCCTGCAACACGTCGCCATTCTCGAGCAGGCCCCCCTGCCAGCTGCCGCCGTTTCGCTCGACGGGTGCCAGCGGCCGCACCTCGACCGCTGGGCCCTGTCGCTCGAAGGAGAGATGTCGATCGGCGGCACCGGCGAGCACCACGTCCCCCTCGCTCCCGACCACGGCCACGCCCTCCTGCAGCTCGATCAGCTCGCGCACGCCGGCCCCCGCCTCGATCACCAGCAGCGGCGCCTCCTCGTCGAGGAGGCCAGGGACCTCCACGGTTTCGGCGAAACCGGCTGTCCGCACCCCCAGCGCCGGCGTCTCCTCTCCCGCTCTCATCGCTCCTCCTCCAGCAGCCGGACCAACTCCTGCCCCGTTTCGTGGCACGGGTGCTCGCCGCCCGGGAAAGCGGCGAGCAGCTCCTCCGCCGCCAGCTGCGCCCCGCGCAGATCGCCGAGGGCCAGGTGGCGCGCTGCGGCGAAGCGCCTCGCTGCACAGCGCTCGTCGAGCGCCTGCTCCACCGGGGCGAGGCGGCGTTGCACCTGGCCCAGCGCGTCCGCATCGGCAGCGGCAATGGCGAAGCCCCGCGCCCTGCGCAGCCACCGCCAGGCATCGAAGAGGTTGCCGGCAGCCACCTCCCGCTCGCGCGAGAGACGCTCCGCCCTGCCGAGCGCCTCGGTCATCGCCTCGAGGCAGGCTGCACCGGCGCAGGACGGCAGCGGGGTCGTGGTGAGCCGCAGCTCGAGCGAGCGGAGCGGCTCCCCGCCGCCGGCGTCGCGGAGGACGAGGCGATTCGCGCCGGGTACGAGGAAGCGTCGGAGGCGGACCGGCCCCGCTGCGGAAGCTTCCACGGCCCCGAGCCTGCTGTCATTCACCTCGATCGTGATCGGGCCTCGCCGATCGGGCGCACGCAGATGGAGTTCGACCACGGAGCGGGCCGGGTCGTAGAGGGCAAGGAACAGCTCGACCCGCTCCGCCGGGCCCTGCCAGCGCAGGGTCCGTCCATCCGCCTCGAGCTGGAGCGGCGGCTGCGCCGGCGGCGGCTGCGCGGCGCCGGCTAGCTCTGCCGCCAGGAGCGCGAGCAGAAGGAGCAGGGCGACAGCGGCGGCGGAGAGCATCGGCCACCCCGGCCTCGCATCGCGCGCAACCTCGAAGCGGATCGAACCGAAAGCGAGGCGATCGCCGGGCTGCAATGCCGCCACCCGGACACGCTCCCCGTTCCGGTGAACGGTCCCCCGGAGCGCGATCACCTGCCAGCAGCCGCCGGCGCGCAGGAAGCGCGCGTGCTCCGCCGCCACCTCCGCCCCGTTGGCGACGAGATCGGCAGTGGCGGCCCTTCCCAACGTGGTCGCCGCCCGGATCACGAAGCGGCTATCGTCGCCGGCGACGAGAACGAGGCGCCTCACGGCAGGCCTCCGAAGAGGAGGGCGAACGCGATCGGGCCGAGCAGCACCAGGAAGACCGAGGGGAAGATGCAGCCGAGGAGTGGGAGCAGGAGCTTCACCGGCGCCTGCCCTGCCAGGGTCTCGGCGCGCTGGCAGCGCTCGATCCGCAGATCCGCCGCTTGCGAGCGCAGCACGCGCGAGAGCGGTGTGCCCAGCCGCTCGGCCTGGATCACCGCGGTGCAGAAGCGGCCCACGCCCGCGTGCCCGGTTCGCCACCGGAGCTCGTCGAGCGCTTCCTGCCTGCTTCTTCCCATCCGCAGCGCCCGGACCACCAGGGCGAGCTCGTCCCGGAGCGGCCCGGGGCGTCCCCTTTCCACCACCCGCACCAGCGCCTGGTTGAAGTCGACGCCGACCTCGACGGCCAGGGTGAGGAGGTCGAGTGCCCAGGGCAGCGTCCTGCCGATCGCCGCCTCCCGCCGGCGTATCCGGTCCCGCAGCGAGAGGAGGGGGAGCAGGCCCGCGGCGATCGGAACCCCGGCGACCAGCAGACCGGGCAGGCCGGCGACGAGCAACGGCACCGCCCCCAGGGTACCGGCACCGCAAAAGAGAAGCGCCCTGCCCGCGATCCCCGCTGCATCGGCCCGGCAATCGGGCCCGGCCCGGACGACCGCCCGCTCGAGCCTGCCGCGAAGAAGGGGCAGCCGCCCGAGCAGCCAGACTCCGACCCGGCGGGCGAGGCTCGGACCATCGGCCCGCCGCGAGGGCCTACGCAGCGCCGTGAAGACTGCCGCAGCGACGATCCCTGCAGCGATCAGCTCCGCAGCCATCCGCTCCCCCCGAGCACCTAGTAGACGGGCGTGACCACCCGCCGGATCCAGACGAAACCCGTCACCTCGAGCAGCAGCACGGCAGCGGCGATCGCCCAGCCGAAGGGATGCCGCAGCATCGGCTCCACCAGATCCGGACGCAGGTGATGCAGGACGAAGGCCAGGAGCACGGGCATCGCGCCCACCACCCAACCCTGCATCCGGCCCTGTGCGGTGAGGGCCCGGAGCTTTCCCTCCACCCGGAAGCGCTCCCGCAGGGCTTCGGCCATGGTGCGGTAGCTCCCCGCGAGATTGCCGCCCACCTGCCGGGCCATCGTGGTTCCAGCGACGAAGAGCGCCAGCTCCTCCGAATCCACCCGCGCCGCCAACTGCTCGAATGCGTGCTCCGGCGCGGCGCCCACGCGGATCTCCCGGAGGGCGAGGCCGAACTCGTCGCGAAGCGGCGCACCGCTCTCGGCAGTGGCGCCCTCCAGCGCCTGCAGCAGGGAGAGGCCCGCCTGGAGCCCCGACGCGGCCGTCTCCAGGGCATCGACGAGCTGCCGGTCGAAGCGGCGGATCCGCCGGGCGCGTAGCCACGCGACCACGCCGTGTGGCAGCACGGCGCCGCAGACCAGGCCGACCAGCGCTCCGGGAACGGAGCCGGCCAGCGCCCCCAGCGCCGCACCGGCCAGGGCAGCAGCCGCCCCGAGTGCGCGCACGTCCCCGGCCTCGAGATGGGGCAGCGCGTCGCGCACGTCGCTGGCGGAATCGATTCCGTATCGTTCCCGGTAGCGCGAGACCGCCCCCTCGATCGCGCGGCGGGCCTGCTCCGCTGCAGCCGCCGCTGCGAGGGCCGCGAGGATGGCTGCGACGGCGATCACGGTCCGAATCCCTCGTGCCGCGAGATGCCGGGATTGCCGCGGATCACCTGGATCGCGTGGCGGCGCCGCTGCAGCTCCGCGTTCCGCTCCCCGGTGAGCAGGGTCTGCACCGTGGTCCGCGCCCGCTCGCTGCGCACCTCGAGATCCTCCGGGTGGCGCAGCGAGAGGCTGAGCGAGCCGAGCTCCTGCGCCAGGACGAGCAGCTCCGCCTCCTCGGGCAGCACGAGAACCGTGACATGGCCGGTCGGACCGCCGCCCTCGCCGCCGGTGGAGAGGACCAGCACGTTCTGCAGCAGGGTCACCGTCGCCATCTCGTGGCTGGCGGGATCGCGGAACGTGGAGACGACGTCGACGTGATCGTTGGGACGGACCTGGCCACCGACCGAAGCGGCCTCGCCCACCTGCAACGTCACCGCGCGACCGGGCGGATGGACCACCTGCGCGAGGCCCCGTGCCGCCTCCCCGATGGAGAAGTGGGTCCAGAGCACCGGATCGCCGGGCTGCAGCGGCGCCTCGAGGCGCTGCCCCTCGACCAGGTGGATCTGGTCGGGCCGGACCACGGACGTGGTGACGAAGCGGGCAGGCACTTCGCGCCGGGCGAGGTGCGCCGCCTCGACGATCTGGCCCGCGGCGAGACCCGCCGCAGCGACGACGACCTCCTCCAGTTCCCAGCCCGCCTGCACCGCTGCTGCCCGCGAGCGAAGCGTCCCCCAGGCGATCGCTCCGGCGACGAGCGCCAATCCCAGCGGCAGGAGCACCGCCCCACGTGCCGCAACCCAATTGCGCAGCCGCTCAATCATCGCGCGCCTCCCGCCGGCGCGAAGCCGGCCACCCAGATCCCCTGCCCGTCCCGCAGCAGCGCGCCGCCCCGGGACACTGCCGTGATCCAGCCGAGCCTGCCGCCGGGCCCCCTGGCCACGAGCAGCGCTCCGTATCGGAGCCCAGCCGGCACCTGGCGGAGCGGCCCGTCCGCACCGGCGGTCTCGTGGATCACCACCGGTCGCCTGCGCAGCCAGCGATCGATCGCGACGGGCTCGGTACACGCTGGGGGAGGCGGCGCCGCCGGATCACGCTGCAGCGCCAGGGCGAGCTGGCCGCCGCAGCGAACGAGCGCCGCGTCGAGCCCTGCAGCGGCGGCGGGGGGGCGCAGCGGCAGGAGCGCGAGCGCCACCACGCCGGCAAGCAGCGAGCGCGGGGCGATGCGATCCCAGCCTGCATCGCGCACCAGCGCGCCGCAGCCCGCGAGCCCCGCCAGGCCGAGCACTGCGCCATGCAGCGCCGCGTCGACGTCGAAGAGGGGCAGCTCGCCCATCCAGAGGAGCCGGAGCAGCGCCGCCCCACCCGCCCGGCCCCTGCCCACGCAGATCGCCGCCGGCAGGAGAAACGCGGCGAACTTCCACCAGCGCAGCGGGCGGGCGTTGCCCCGTGCGCTCACGGCAGCGGCAGCTCGATCACCGTGCGCACCGTGTCCTCGTGCGACGACCACGCATCGAGGAGACGCCGCGCCAGGGGCCACCCCAGCGCCATCGCGCCCGTGGCCAGCGCCGCCAACAGCACCGCCGACTCCATCGCCGCCTGTCCCTCGTCCCCTGCGAGTCGCTTCCACATCGGGCCTCCCGGTCGATTCGACCGGAGGCTACGGAGCGAACGTGAAGGCGCCCATCGGTCACCCGACCGATGCGAGCTCAGCGGGCCGGCGGCGGCGACATCCAGACGAGGAGCCGCGCCGGACCCGCGCCGGCATTGATCACCCCGTGGCTGCTGCCCGCCGGGCAGAAGATCGCGACCGAGGGACCATGCTCCTCCGCCGCGCCGTCGACGGTGAAGCGGCAGCGCCCCTCGAGCACCACGTAGACCTTGTCGGCGTCCTCGTGGGCATGGGGCTTCTGCTCCTGCCCCGGCGCCAGGCAATAGACGTCGAGGAAGAAGCGCTCGGTCTGGAAGAGGTTGTGCTTGCGCAGCTTCTCTGCGGCAAACTGCCGCACGTCGTCGATGTTGCGGATCTCCATGGCGTCCCTCCCACGCTGCTCTCGCAGCTTCCCCCTTGCACAGCGGCAGCGCCGGCCTATTCGCCACCCATGCGAAATGCTGAACCCTGGCGCATCAAGATGGTCGAGCCGATTCGGCTCCTCGACCGCGCGGGCCGCGAGGCGGCGATCCGCGAGGCCGGCTACAATACCTTCCTCCTCCGCTCGGAGGACGTCTACATCGACCTGCTCACCGACAGCGGCACCTCCGCCATGTCGGATCTGCAATGGTCGGCGCTGATGCGCGGCGACGAGGCCTACGCCGGATCACGGAGCTTCTACGAGCTCGAGGCGGCGGCCCGGGAGATCTACGGCTTCAAGCACATCGTCCCCACGCACCAGGGGCGCGGCGCCGAGAACCTGCTCTCGCGGATCCTGATCCGGCCCGGCCACGTCGTCCCGCAGAACATGTACTTCACCACCACGCGGGCCCACCAGGAGCTGAACGGCGGCCGCTTCGTCGACGTGATCGTCGACGAGGCCCACGACTCGTCGAGCGATCATCCCTTCAAGGGCAACGTGGATCTGCAGAAGCTCCACCGCGCCATCGAGGAGGCCGGCCCGGAGAACGTCCCCTACGTCTGCGTGGCCCTCACCGTGAACATGGCAGGCGGCCAGCCGATCTCGATGGAGAACCTCCGGGAGGTCCGGGCGATCTGCAAGCGCTTCGGCATCCGGCTGATGTACGACGCCACCCGCGCCGCAGAGAACGCCTGGTTCATCCGCGAGCGTGAGCCCGGCTACGCGGACAAGAGCCTCGCCGATATCTTCAAGGAGCAGATGTCGCTGGCGGACGGCTGCACGATGTCGGGCAAGAAAGACCTGCTCGTCAACATCGGCGGCTTCCTCGCCATGAACGACGACCACCTCTTCGATCAGGCGAAGGAGCTGGTGGTGCTCTTCGAGGGCATGCCCTCGTACGGCGGCCTCGCCGGCCGCGACATGGCGGCGATGGCGCAGGGCATGCGCGAGATGCTCGACGCCTCCTATCTCGGCCACCGCGTCGGGCAGGTGCGCGCGCTGGCCGATCAGCTCGCCGAGGCCGGCGTGCCGATCGTCCGCCCCGCAGGTGGCCACGCGGTCTACCTCGACGCCAGGGCCTTCCTGCCCCACGTGCCGCAGGCGCAGCACCCGGCGCAGGCGCTGGCGGCGGCGCTCTACGAGCACGCCGGCGTCCGCGCGATGGAGCGGGGGATCGTCTCGGCGGGCCGCGACGCGAAGTCCGGGAAGAACCACCTGCCGAAGCTCGAGCTGGTGCGCCTCACCATCCCGCGGCGCGTCTACACCGACAACCAGCTCGCCATGGTCGGCGACGCGGTGATCGAGCTCCACCGCGACGCGAAGCGGATCGGTGGCCTCGATATGGTCTACGAGCCGCCCACCCTGCGCTTCTTCACCGCGCGCTTCCGGCCTCTCTAACTTCCGCTCAAGGTGGACACCAGCGCATCGACGCTGCCCCCCAGCCCGAGGGCGCTGGTGTCCACCACGTGCCGCGCCCTGGAGTAGAGCGGCTCGCGGGCGCCGAGGATCGCGCGGAGCTCCCGTCGCGCCGCCGGGTTGTCGGCCATCGGCCGCACGTCGCCCTGCCCCACCACGCGATCCCAATGGTCGTCGGGATGGGCACGGAGCCAGACCGTCACCGCTCGATCCTGCAGCAGCGCGAAGGCCTCCTCGTGGCCGACGATCCCGCCACCGGTGGCGAGCACCGCTGCCGGCTGCTCGACGAGGAAGCGTCGCAGCGCCTCGAGCTCCAACCTGCGGTAGGTCGCCTCGCCGTGGAGCGCGAAGATCTCGCCGACGGTGAGGCCGGCAGCTGCCTCGATCAGCCCGTCCAGCTCGAAGAAGGGCAGCTGCAGCCGCGAGGCGAGGCGGGGCCCGATCGTGCTCTTGCCTGCGCCGCGCAGCCCGAGGAGCGCGACCACCCGGGCGCTGCCCGCACGTGCGCCGCGCTCGGCATCGAGGAGGAGCGCGCCGCCGCTCTGCCCCAGCGCCGCCGCGACCTGCGACAGCCGGAGCACCGAGATGTTGCCGCGGCCCGCCTCCAGCTCCGAGAGGTAGCGCTCCGAGACACCGCTCCGCTCGGCGAGCTGGCGCAGGGAGAGCCCCTGTTCGAGGCGCAAAAGCCGGACCCGTAGGCCCAGTTGGGTGAGGAGACGGTCCATGCTCCGCACTATAGTTCCGAGTCGCCCCGATCGCCAGCATTATACTTCTTGCGAGCGCCGCAGAAGCTCAGCTAGGGTTTGTCGCATGGAACCGATCCTTTTCGAGACCCATCCCTCCCGCTACAAGCATTGGAAGCTCGAGATCCTCGGCGACACCGCACGCCTGTGGATGGACGTCCAGGAGGACGGCGGCCTGGGCTCCGGCTACCAGCTCAAGCTCAACAGCTACGACCTCGGCGTGGACATCGAGCTCGCCGACGCGATCCAGCGGCTCCGCTTCGAGCACCCCGAGATCAAGGCACTGGTGATCGGCTCGCTGAAGGACAAGATCTTCTGCGCCGGCGCCAACATCCACATGCTCGGCGGCTCCGGTCATCCCTTCAAGGTGAACTTCTGCAAGTTCACCAACGAGACCCGCCTCTACCTCGAGGAGATGTCGGCAGCGTCGGGGATCAAGAGCCTCTGCGCCGCCAACGGCACCGCCTCGGGCGGCGGCTACGAGCTGGCGCTGGCCTGCGACGAGATCCTCCTCGTCGACGACGGCAACAGCGCCGTCTCCCTCCCCGAGGTGCCGCTCCTCGGCGTGCTCCCCGGCACCGGCGGCCTCACCCGCGTGGTCGACAAGCGCAAGGTGCGCCGCGACCACGCCGACTTCTTCTCCACCACCGCCGAGGGCGTGCGCGGCAAGCGCGCGGTGGAGTGGAAGCTGGTGGACGAGGTGGTGGCCAAGTCGAAGTTCGACGCGAAGGTCCGCGAGATCACCGGCAGGCTCGCCGCCCAGAGCGATCGCCCGGAGAACGCGAAGGGGATCGAGCTCAAGCCCCTGCAGCCCACGCGCTCGAAGGACGGCATCACCTACCGCTACGTGGAGCTCGCCCTCGATCGCGACAAGCGCACCGCCACGATCACGATGAAGGGCCCCGACGCGCCCCAGCCCGAGAACGCCGCGGGCTTCCTCGCAGCGGGCTCCGACGCCTGGGCGATCCGCGCCTTCCGCGAGCTCGACGACGCCCTCCTCCACCTCCGCTTCAACGAGCTGGAAATCGGCCTCGTGCTGCTGCGCACCGAGGGCGACGCGCAGGCGGTCCTTGCCGTGGACAAGACCCTGGAGGCGAACCAGAACGACTGGCTCGTCCGCGAGATCCGCCTCCACATGAAGCGCGTGCTCAAGCGCCTCGACCTGATGGCGCGCACCGTCTACGCGATGATCGAGCCGGGCTCCTGCTTCGCCGGCTCCCTCTTCGAGCTCACCCTCGCCGCGGACCGCAGCTACATGCTCGCCGATCCGGACCGGCCGACCCACGTGCAGCTCTCGGCGATGAACGCCGGGCCGCTGCCGATGTCGAACGGCCTCACCCGCCTGCAGACCCGCTTCCTCGACGAGCACGAGCGGGTGGCGAAGCTCCTCGCCCACGAAGGTGGCTTCGACGCCGATGCCGCCCTCGAGGCCGGCCTCGTCACCTTCGCCCCCGACGACATCGACTGGGACGACGAGGTGCGCCTCGCCGTCGAGGAGCGCGCGGCCCTGAGCCCCGACTCCCTCACCGGCATGGAGGCCAACCTGCGCTTCGCCGGCCCCGAGACGATGGAGACCAAGATCTTCGGCAGGCTCTCCGCCTGGCAGAACTGGATCTTCATCCGCCCCAACGCCACCGGCGAGAAGGGCGCCCTCTCCCTCTACGGCAAGGCCGGGCTGCGTCCCGACTTCGACATGCGCCGCACCTGATCGGAGATCAAATGAGCAACGTTTCGTTGAACGAGAAGATCCCGAACAACGTCGACCTCTCCTCCGACAAGCGCCTGCAGCGCGCGCTGGAGCAGTGGCAGCCCGAGTTCATCTCCTGGTGGAAGGACATGGGCCCCGAGGGCTTCCAGGAGAAGGACATCTACCTGCGCACCGCGATCTCGGTGGACCCGAAGGGCTGGGCCCACTTCGACTACGTGCGCATGCCCGAGTACCGCTGGGGCATCTTCCTCGCGGACCCGATCAAGGATCGCACGGTCGGCTTCGGCGATCACATCGGCGAGGCAGCGTGGCAGGAGGTGCCCGGCGAGCACCGCAACTCCCTGCGCCGGCTGATCGTGACCCAGGGCGACACCGAGCCCGCCTCGGTGGAGCAGCAGCGCCGCCTCGGGCAGAGCTGCCCCTCGCTCTACGATCTGCGCAACCTCTTCCAGGTGAACGTGGAGGAGGGCCGCCACCTCTGGGCGATGGTCTACCTCCTCCACTCCTACTTCGGCCGTGACGGCCGCGAGGAAGCGGAAGCCCTGCTGCAGCGCCGCTCCGGTGACGAGGACAAGCCGCGCATCCTCGGCGCCTTCAACGAGCCCTGCACCGATTGGCTCTCCTTCTTCATGTTCACCACCTTCACCGACCGCGACGGCAAGTACCAGCTGCTGGCGCTGGCGGAGTCCGGCTTCGATCCGCTCGCGCGGACCTGCCGCTTCATGCTCACCGAGGAAGCCCACCACATGTTCGTGGGCGAGACGGGCATCGCCCGGATCATCCAGCGCGCGGTGCAGCTGATGAAGGAGGGGACCGATCCCCGCAGCGTCGGCGCCATCGACCTGCCCACGATCCAGCGCTACCTGAACTTCTGGTACACGGTGTCGCTCGATCTCTTCGGCTCGGAGATCTCCACCAACGCCGCCAACTTCTTCGGCGCGGGCCTCAAGGGCCGCGCGAAGGAGGAGAGCTACGAGGACCACGTCGCCCTCGACCAGTTCTACGCGATGGACGTGCCCGAGGACGGCAAGCTGGTGCGCAAGGAGATCGCGATGCGCTCGGCGATGAACGAGGTGCTCCGCGACGCCTACGTCGAGGATTGCCAGAAGGCGGTCAACCGCTGGAACAAGAACACCGTCGACGTGGGCTTCACCTTCACCCTGCCGTCGCGCCGCTTCCACCGGAACCAGGGCCACTTCGCCGGCCGCCACTTCACGCCCACCGGCGAGGAGATCGGCCAGGCGCAGTACGAGGCGAAGCACGACGAGTGGCTCCCCTCGGAGAGCGACAAGGCCTACGTGCGCAGCCTGATGGTCAACCCGGTCTACGCGCCGGGCCACTTCGCCAACTGGATCGCCCCGCCGCCCCGCGGGATCAACGACCAGCCGATCGACTTCGAGTACGTCCGCTACAACGAGGGCTGATCCCGCCGCCAGGTGGCGAGAACGAAGCCGGGTCCCGCAAAGGGGCCCGGCTATTCTCGTTCGAGCGCTGCGCCGTCGACGAGCGCGAGGATCCGCGTGCGGCTTTCCGCACTACCGGCCGAGGCCAACCCTCTGCGAAGTTCCGCGGCAACGGCGACGCAGCCCGCACGCGGTCGCGCACCGGCACTCCACGCGTGCAACGGTTCGAACAATGTCCTCGCTACGCGGTCTCCTCCTTCTCCTCCCCCTCCTGGCCCTCGCCGCCTGCGGCGACGATCCCAGGCCCGGCGCCGGTCGGCCCGGCGATCCCTGCAGCGCCGCGGCCTGCGACGAGGACGCCACCTGCACCGTGGTGGACGGCGCCGCGGCGTGCATCTGCAACGAGGGCTACGCCGGCGACGGTGCCACCTGCGCCGACGTGGACGAGTGCACCGAAGCGGGGATCTGCGGCGGCGCCGGATCCTTCTGCAGCAATCTGCCCGGCGGGTACGAGTGCGGCTGCCTCGAGGGCTTCGAGCCGAAGGACGGCGCCTGCGCCGACGTCGACGAGTGTGCCCTCGGCACCGACAGCTGCGCTGGCGACCTGGTGTGCGTGAACCGGAGGGGCGGCTTCGATTGCGAATGCCCCGCCGGCTACCACGACTACGGCAGCGGCTGCGAGGACGTCGACGAGTGCTTCCTCGGCACCGCCGGGTGCGCCGAGGAGGCGATCTGCACCAACACGCCTGGCGGCTTCACCTGCGCCTGCGACGAGGGTTATTCCGGCGACGGCGCCACCTGCGTCGACGTGGACGAGTGCGCCACCGGGAACGGCGGCTGCGGTGACGACGCCACCTGCTTCAACCGGCCGGGCACCAGGCTCTGCATCTGCGACGATCCGGGGGAGACCCACGACGGCACCGCCTGCGTGCCGACGGCATCCGGCTGGCAGCCTCCGGTGGTGATCGGCCCCGGCCTCGGCGGCGAGGAGATCCCCTGGACCCAGCCGCAGGCGATCGACTCGGACGCAGACGGCAACCTCTTCGTCCTCCTCTCCAGCTACGGCGCCAACGTGCACATGCGGCGCTACGACGCGGCGACCGGCAGCTGGGGCAACCCCACCCTCCTCGCCGGTGACGAGGGCTACGAATCGCGCCTCGCGGTGGCTCCCGCAGGCGACGCCCTGGTGGCGTGGACCACGGTGCCGGTCGGCGAGGTGCCGCCCCGCGTGATGGTGCGGCGCTATGAGCCCTCCGCAGGCTGGGGCCCCGCAACGGAGATCACCCGCTCCGTGAGCGGCGAGCGCGACGTCCTCCTCCGCGGCCTCGCCGTCGACGACCAGGGGAACGCCGTGGTCGCCTGGAGCTACAGCTACGAGGACGGCGGCTGGACGAGGTACGGCACGAAGGTCCGCGTTCTCGAGGCGGGCGCCACCACCTGGAGCGAAAAGGCCACGGTCCCCGGGGCGCAGGACGGCGCGCGGATCGCCTTGCACCGGGCGGACGGCCAGCTCCACCTCGCGGTGGGTTGGGCCTGGGACGACGTCGCCACCATCGAGGGGCGCTGGGACACTGCCGCGGACAGCTGGACCTGGGACGGGCAGCCCATGGTCCACGGCACCGACGCCTACGACGCCGTGGTCGGCTACGACGCAGCGGGCGAACTCTACGCGGCGTGGGCGGAGCAGGCCGAGGAGGCGACCGAGGTGACCGTGCGCGTGCGCCGCCGCAGCACCAGCTTCGCCGGCTGGGAACCTGCCACCTTCGTCCACGTCGGCGGCTATGCCGATCTCTCGCTGCAGATCGCCCCGGGCGCAGCGGACCAGGCGCTGGTGGGCTTCGTCGCCGCCGACGACGAGGGCAGCCACGGCTGGGTCGCGCGCTACGACGGCACCTGGTTCGACGCGGTGCGGGTCGATCCCGAGGACCGCGGCGGGACGGAGGGGCTCTCGATCGACCTGCACGTGGACGGCCGCTGCGTCGCCGTCTGGTCGGACCTCGACGAGGCCGAAGGGGACCTGCGCTCGATCCAGGCCCGGGTCTGCGACGAGGCCGGGGAGCTGCGCCCCGTCGCCACCCTCGAAGCGGACGACACGATCCGCCACGTCGAACCGCGGGCCCACGTGGCGTCGGGCAGCATCGCCGCGGCCTGGACCGCGGTGCTGGGCGAGCCGGACGGGCAACAGGCGGCGACCGCCTTCGTCGCCCTGCGCCCCGAGGCGCCCTAACTGCGCTGCGGCGCCATCGCCCCATCCGCTGCCGTGGCGCCGCGGCCCAGCCGCGTCGCCACGAGGATCAGCGCGATCGGCACGAGATCGAGGCCGCTCCCCGCCAGGAAGGCGAGGCGCGCGCCGCCGAGGTCGAAGAGCGTGCCGGCGAGCGCGTTGCCGAGGACGCCGCCGAGGCCGAAAACCGAGGCGGCGAAGAGCGCCCGCCCCGTCGCCCGCAGCCGCTCGGGGATCTCCCGGTCGAGCCAGACGATGGAGCCGATGAAGAAGGCGCCGTAGGTGAGGCCGTGGAGCACCTGGACCGCGGCGATGGGCAGGCCGCTGTCGAGGACGGCGGTGAGGAGCCAGCGGAGCGTGCCGGAGGCGAAGGCGAGGAGCAGGATCGGCTCGAGGGGCAGCCGCTTCGCCAGGTCGCGGAAGCGCCACATCACCACCACCTCGGCTGCCACCGCAGCGGCGAACCCCGCCCCCACCGCAGTGGCGCTCGCCCCCAGCGCGTCGAGGTGGAGGGCGAAGAGCATGTGGTAGGGCGCGAGCGCCGACCAATGGACCATCGCCGCCACCAGGAAGAGCACCACCGCGGGCCGGCGGAGGAGCTGCGCCGCCTCGTTGAGCGAGGGCGGCGGCGCGAACTCCAGCCCTGCCTCCACCGGCGGCGGGCGCACCCCGCGGGAGACGATCGCGTAGCCGACGATCCCGGTGAGCGCCCACCAGACCGCGTCCTTCGCCTCGCCGCCGCCGTGGGCGAGCCACTGCCCGAAGCAGAACGAAGCGGCGACGAAGCCCAGCGAGCCCCAGAGCCGCAGCCGCGCGTAGTCGGTGCCGATCCGCCGGGCCTCCACCACCGCCACGCTGTCGATGAGCGATCCGAGCGGCGTGGAGAAGACCGAGAAGAGCGCCAGCGTGGCGACCACTGCCGCCACCGTGTCGGCGAAGAACATCGGCACGAAGGCCAGCGCGGCGCCGGTGGTGGCGACCTGCAGCAGCCACACCGGCCGCCTGGTGCGATCGGCGAGGTAGCCCCAGATCGGCGGCACCACGATGGTGAGGAGCGGCTGCAGCGAGACCGCCAGCGCGATCTCCTTTCCGCTGAAGCCGAGCGACCGGTAATAGGGCGGCAGGTACGGAAGGATGATCCCGACCGAGGTGTAGAGCACGAAGTAGAAGAGCGCGACCCGCATCGTGGGCAGCTTGTAGCGCGAAGGGCGCCCGCCGGACAGTCCCGGCGAGAATCGCCTTGCTCCTCCACCGCCCGGATCCCTACGTTGCCCGTTTCGGACGAGAGCAGCGGGTGGAGCGGCGGATGGTGCGCGCACAGATCAAGCAGGCCACCGCCTCCCTGCACGAGGCGCTCGAGGGCGAGATGCCCCTGGCACGGCAGGCCCCGGCGCTTGCCGACTACGTGGCCCACCTCGCCCTCCTCCACGAGGTCTACGCCCCCCTCGAGCCCCTGATCACCCCCCACCTCCCCGCCGAGCTGCGGGGCTGGGACAAGGCGCCCCTCCTCCGGGCCGACCTCCTCGACCTGGGCAGGGAGCCCGAGGGTCTCGCCGCGGCGTCGATCGATTTCTGCGAAGCCGGCGAGCCCTTCGCCCTCGGCTGCTTCTACGTGCTCGAGGGGGCGACCCTCGGCGGCACGGTGATCCGCCGCCGCCTCGCCTCCCAAGCGCCCTGGTTCGCCGACGCCCCGCGCCGCTTCCTCTCCAGCGAGCCTGCACGCTGGCCGCGCTTCGTGCGGATCCTCGACGAGCGGGGCGCGGCGGATCCGGCTGCCGCCGAACGGGGCGCGCGGGCCACCTTCGCCGCGCTGCTCGCCGCGGCCAGGAGGAATGGGGGATGACGGTCGATCTCGAGGCCTGCGCGCGCGAGCCGATCCGGATCCCGGGGGCGATCCAGCCCCACGGTCTCCTCCTCGTCGCCGACACCTCGGGACGCCTCCTCCAGGCGAGCGCGAACACCGGCGAATGGCTGGGCGAGACGCCGGAGGCCCTCCACGGCAGGGAGCTGCACGAGCTGCTCGGCCCCGGCTTCGACGCGATCCTCGCCACGCCGGACAAGCCGTTCTCGGTCGTCCTCCGCGGCAGGCAGGTGGAAGCGGTGGCCCACCGTGCCGATGGCCGCCTCCTCCTCGAGATCGAGGCGGCGGTCGGGCATGCCGATCCGCTCGAGGGCTTCCTCGACGTCTGCGCCGCGGTGGAGCGGTTCACCGGGGAGGGGCTCGACACGCTCCTCGCCGAGGTGGCAACGGAGGTCCGCCGGATCACGGGCTTCGACCGGGTGATGATCTACCGCTTCGATCCGGCCTGGAACGGCGAGGTGGTGGCCGAGTCCCTTCGCGAAGGGGTGGAGAGCTACTTCGGCCTCCACTACCCGGCCTCCGACATCCCGGCGCAGGCGCGCGAGCTCTACGCCACGACCTGGATCCGGCTCATCCCGGATGCCGACGCGGCGCCCGTGCCCCTGGTGCCGCTCCTCGATCCCGAAAGCGGCCTGCCCCGCGACCTCTCCCGGGCGGCGCTGCGCAGCGTCTCGCCGGTCCACCTCCAATACCTGCGCAACATGGGCGTCGGCGCCTCGATGTCGATCTCCCTGCTGCCCGGCGGCAAGCTCTGGGGCCTGGTGGCCTGCCACCACCTCGGCCCCCGCCGCGTGCCCCTGCAGGTTCGCGCCGCCTGCGAGCTCCTCGGCCGCATCGTCTCCGGGGAGATCGTCGGTCGCCAGCGCGAGGAATCCGCGGTGCTCCGGCTCCGCCAGCGGAGCGCGCAGGCAGCGCTGGTGGAGCGGATTGGCGCAGCGGAGGATCCCCTGGGGGCGCTCGCCGCGGATCCGGCGCTCCTCGCCACGGTGGAGGCGGACGGCGCCGCGATCCTCGAGGAGGGGCGCGTGCTCCGCACAGGCGAGGTGCCCCCAGGCGCCGTACTCGACGCGATCCACCGCTGGCTCTGCGCGCTGCCCGCGGAGGATCTCCAGCGCACCGATCGCCTCCCCTCGCTCCTTCCCGCTGCGGCGCCCCACGCCGACACGGCGAGCGGGCTCCTCGCCATGCCCCTCACCTCCGCCCGGGAGAGCTGGCTCGTCTTCTTCCGGGGCGAACGGCTCCGCACCGTCACCTGGGGCGGCGATCCCAACAAGCCCGCGGTGGACGAGCTCACGCCGCGCCACTCCTTCGCCGCGTGGAAGGAGACGGCCCGGGGCACCAGCCTCCCGTGGGGCAGCGAGGCGATCGAGGGGGCGGTGGCGCTGCGCAGCGCGTTGGTGGAGATCGTCTTCCGCCACGCTGCGGCGGTCCGCAGGCTGAACGAGGCGCTGGCCCGGAGCAACGAGGAGCTCGACGCCTTCGCGGCGATGGCCTCCCACGATCTCCAGGAGCCGCTCCGGGGGATCCGCCAGGCGGCGGCGATCCTGCAGGACGATCTCGGCGCGCATCTCGGCGCCGACCGCAGATGGCTCGACACCATCCAGCGCCTCGCCGACAAGAGCCAGGCGATGCTCGTCGATCTCTTCGAGTACGCGCGGGTCGGCAGGATCGATCTCGCCGTGCGCGACGTCGATCTGCAGGTGCTCGTCGAGGACGTGATCGATCTCCTCCACGGCAGGCTGGTCCAGTCCGCGGTGGAGATCCGCCTGCCCGCGCCGCTGCCGGTGGTGCGCTGCGACGAAGTGCGGGTCCGGCAGCTCTTCGTGAACCTGCTCTCCAACGCGATCAAATATGCGGACAAACCGGTGCCCTGGGTGGAGATTGGCTGCGTCGGCGGCGCGCCGCCGGCCTTCTACGTGAAGGACAACGGCATCGGGATCCTGCCCGAGGAGCAGGCGTCGATCTTCGAGATGTTCCGTCGGCTCCATCCGCCGGGCGCGTACGGCGGCGGCAGCGGCGCGGGTCTCGCCATCGCCGCCCGCATCGTCGAACGCCACGGCGGCAGGATCTGGATCGACTCGAAGCCCGGCGCGGGAAGCACCTTCTATTTCACCCTGGCGCCACCTGCGGACTGATCCCCCGTGGGGCGCTCCAACGAGAAGAAAATTGCGCGCGAAGCGCGCCTGTCGTCCGCTTGGTCCCGCGCCCAGCGGGGCCGAGTGGACAAGAAACAAGAGAGCCGCGATGTCCGACGCGCTGCACGTGCTCATCGTCGACGACAGCGAGACCGACAGGGCGTGGTCCCGGCGGCTTTTGGAGCGGGACCGCACGCGGCGCTGGATCGTCGCCGAGGCTGCGTCGCCGAACGAAGCGGAAGACGCGCTGCGCGCCGGCGGGATCGACGCGGTGCTCCTCGATCTCCACCTGCCGGACGGAGAGGGAGCGGCGCTGCTCCAACGGCTGCGCGCTGCAGCGCGCGGTCCGCTCGGCTGGGTGATGCTCACCGGCGCCGGGGACGAGGAGCTCGCCACCGAGATGCTCAAGGCCGGCGCCCACGACTACCTGCCGAAGCGCGATCTCGCCCCGCAGCGACTCCGGCAGGCCCTGGCGCAGGCTGCCGAGCGCGCCAGGCTCCGCGCCGCAGCCGAGGTGGCGCAGGAGCGCCTGGGGATCCTGGTGGAGGTCTGGCCGGAGCTCGCCCCGCAACGCGATCCCCGCACCATCGCCAGCTTCGTGACCGCCCGCGCCGCTGCCAGCTGCCGGTGCGAGGCGGCCTTCGAGCTGGTGGACGACACCGGGGCGGCGACGCCGGTGGCGCGGGCGAACGAACGGGGTCCGGTGGAGCTCGATGCTCCCTTCCCCCAGCGACCTGCCTACCGGCCGAGCGAGCTCGAGGAGGTAGGCAGGACCCTCGGCGACGGCGCGACGTGGCTCGCCATGCCGGCGCGGCGGCGCGGTCGCACCTGGGGCGTCCTGCTCCTCTGGCGGCCAGCAGGCACGGGCTGGCCCAGAGGCGATCGCGCCTTCGCCGGCGCGCTGGCGGATCGGGCAGCGGTCGCTCTCGATCGCAGCGCGCTCTTCCACGATCTCCAGGAGGCGCTGCACACCCGCGACGAGCTCGTCTCGATGGCCTCTCACGATCTTCGGACGCCGCTCACCATGATCCAGGCGACGGCGGAGAGCCTGGAGCGCCGGCCCGACGATCCGGCGCACGTCGCCCGGCAGGCTGCGCGGATCCTGCGCAGCACCCGCGCCATGACCCGCCTCGTCGAGGAAATCCTCGACACCGCGCGGATCCAACAGGGGGGAAGCCTGCCCTTGCGCTGCGTCGCCTTCGATCTGGTGGCGGTGGTCCACGAGAAGCTCCAGCAGCTGGAGGCGCTCTCCACGAGCCACCGCTTCGTCTTCCACGCTGCGCCGGGCTCGCTCCCGGTCCGTCTCGATCTGGCACGGATCGACCGCGTCCTCGACAACCTGATCGGCAACGCGATCAAATACAGCCCCGCCGGCGGGACCGTGGCGATCCGCCTCCTGCTCCACGGCGACGAGGTCGTCCTCTCGGTGCGGGACGAGGGGATCGGGATCCCCGCCGGGGATCTGCCGCGCATCTTCGAGCGCTACCACCGGGCGAAGAACGCTGCCAGTCGCTTCGCCGGCAGCGGCATCGGCCTCTCGAGCGCCGCGCGGGTGGTGGAGGCCCACGGCGGCAGGATCGAGGTGGAGAGCGCCGAAGGCAGCGGCACCACCTTCACGGTGCACCTTCCCCTCACCGGTCCCTGCCGACCAGGCGATCGGGAGGGAGCGTGACGATCAGGCCGCGGAGACCTGCCGGAGCTTCACACCGGTGCCGGCGGGATCGGCGAGGAAGCAGGCGGTGGCGTGGCCGTCGCCGCGATCGACGAGCTGCGGCGTCTCCTCGGTGCAGCGCTTCCCCGCCTCGGGGCAGCGGGGATGGAAGGCGCAGCCGGAGGGCGGGTTCATCGGGCTGGGCACGTCGCCCTCGAGGATGACGCGCCTGCGCCGCTTCGCCGGATCGACCGTGGGCACCGCGGAGAGGAGCGCCTGTGTGTAGGGATGGCTCGGGTCCGAATAGATCCGCGCCGCCGGCGCGATCTCCACGATCCTGCCGAGGTACATCACCGCCACCCGGTCGGCGATGAACTCCACCACCTTGAGGTCGTGGCTGACGAAGACGTAGGTGAGCTGGAACTCCGCCTGCAGATCGAGGAGCAGGTTGACGATCTGCGCCTGGATCGAGACGTCGAGCGCCGAGATCGGCTCGTCCGCCACCACGAGCTTGGGCGAGACGGCCAGCGCCCTGGCGATGCCGATGCGCTGCCGCTGGCCGCCGGAGAATTCGTGGGGGTAGCGATCGATCACGTCGGGGCGCAGGCCGCAGCGCTGCAGGATCTCGGCGACCCGCTTCTCCCGCTCCGCGCCGCTGGCGAGGCCGTGGATGGAGAAGGCCTCGCCGACGATGTCGCCCACGCGCATGCGCGGGTTGAGCGAGGAATAGGGGTCCTGGAAGATCATCTGCATCTGCCGCCGCAGGGGCCGCAGCTCCGCCTGCTTCAGGTGCGTGATGTCGGTCCCGTCGAACCGGACCGTGCCGCCGGTGGGCTCGAGGAGCCGGAGCACGGTGCGGCCCAGGGTGCTCTTGCCGCAGCCCGACTCGCCGACGAGGCCGAGGGTCTCACCCTCGTTCACCGAGAAGGAGACGCCGTCCACCGCCCGCACCCGGGCGACCTCGCGGCCGAGGATCCCGCCGTGAACCGGGAAGTGCATCTGCAGATCCTGGACTTCGAGGATCTTCTTCATCAGGCGGCCTCCTCGCTGCTGGCAGGGACGGGGTTGTGGCAGGCGGCGCTGCTCTGCCCGAGCACGACGAGCTTCGGCTCCTCCTCCGCGCAGCGGGCGATGGCCCTGTCGCAGCGGGCGCGGAAGCGGCAGCCCGCCGGCAGGTTGCCCAGGGAGGGCACTACGCCGGGGATGGTCTGGAGGCGCTCCCCTGCCCCGGCTGCACCGGGGATCGAGCGGAGCAGCCCTGCCGTGTAGGGGTGGCGCGGCGCAGCGAAGAGCGCGTCCGCAGGCGCCGTCTCCACCACCTTGCCCGCGTACATCACCACCACCTGCTCGCAGGTCTCCGCCACCACGCCGAGGTCGTGGGTGATGAGGAGCACCGCCATGTTCCGCTCGGCCTGGAGCCTGCGGATGAGATCGAGGATCTGCGCCTGGATGGTGACGTCGAGAGCGGTGGTGGGCTCGTCGGCGATGAGCAGGTCGGGGTTGCAGGCGAGCGCCATCGCGATCATCACGCGCTGGCGCATGCCGCCCGACATCTCGTGGGGGTAGCGCTCGACGCGATCCTCCGGCGCGGGGATGCCGACCAGGCGGAGCAGATCGACGGCGCGCTCCTTCGCCTGCGCCCGGCTCATCCCCTCGTGGAGCCGGAGCGCCTCGCCGATCTGATCGCCCACGGTGAAGACCGGGTTCAGCGAGGTCATCGGCTCCTGGAAGATCATCCCGATCCGCTTGCCGCGGATCCGGCGCATCTGGGCCTCGCTCTTCTCGAGGAGGTTCTCGCCATCGAAGACAATCCTGCCGCCGACGATGCGGCCCGGCGGGTCGGGGATGAGGCGCATCACCGAGAGCGCGGTGACGCTCTTGCCGCAGCCCGACTCGCCCACCACGCCGACGGTCTGGCCGCGCTCCACGGCGATGGAGACGCCGTCGACGGCGAGGAAACTCTTTCCGTCGGAGGTGAAGCGGGTCTCGAGACCCTCGATCGAGAGAAGCGGCACGATTCCTCCTCGGGCCGTGTGCAGGGCCCGGCTGCGGAACAAGCGGAGAGTCGCCGGCCTTTCAGCGCCGGGCGATCTCCGCGATCCATTCGTCTTCGCCGATCACGCCCTTGCGGATCAGCAGGCGGGCGAGCGCGAGGAGGAGCTGCCGGTCGGGCAGCCCCTCGGCGCCGAGCTCGGCCTCGAGGGTCTGCAGGAGCAGCCGCTCCCGCAGGGAGAGCGGCGTGGCCTGCGCCGGGGCGGCGCCTCCGTAGACGAGGTGGGGCGCAGCCGGCGTCTTCTCCGGCACCCGCACCTCGTCGATCACCAGATCGTCGTCGAGCTCGACCACGAGGCTCCGCTCGACCCGCGCCCTGGCGTTCTCCGCCACTTCGAGGGGCGCTTCGTCGCCTGCCTGCAGATCGAGCTCCGGCCCGCGGAAGACCGCAGGCGCCGCGGCAGCGGGACGGAGCGAATCGCTCCAGCGCTCGCCGTGGAAGTGGTGGCGGATCGCCAGCTCGATGTCGCGGTCGGAGGCCACCGCCACCTCGAGCCGCTTGCCGGTCCGGAAGGCGAGCTCGTCGACCACCGCGAGGTTGGTGGGATCGCTCATCGCCACGTGGATCGTCTCGGCGCCGCGCTCGTTGCGGGTGCGGGACCAGGGCAGGAGCTGGTGCTTCTCGCAGAGCTCGCGGGGAACGAGGCCGAGGACCTCGTGCGGGATCTCGCAGCCGGCGAGGCGCACCGACGGGATCGCGAGCTGCCGCGACACCGCCTCGCAGATCGCCTGCTCGTCGACGAGGCCCATCTGCACCAGGACGCTGCCCAGCCTGCCGCCCCACTGCCGCTGGTGTCCCAGCGCCGAGGCGAGCTGCATCTCGTCGATCAGGCCTGCTTCCCGAAGCAGATCGCCCAATTTCTTGCGTCCCAAATCGCACCCACCGTGCTCGTGGTCCGTGCTGCGCCCCCCGGCGGAACATCTCACCGACTGTACTAGCGCTTCAGGCGTGGATCCATGGCGTCGCGGAGCCCCTCGCCCACCAGGTTGTAGGCGGTGACGGTGAGGAAGATCGCGAGGCCGGGGAAGACGGTGAGCCACCAGGCGCCGGCGGTGACGGCGTTTTCGTAGGCCTGGGTCAGGAGCTCGCCCCAGGACGCGGTGGGCGGCGGCGTGCCGAAGCCGAGGAAGGAGAGCGAGCTCTCGGTGAGGATCGCGCCGGCGACGCCGAATGTCGCCGCCACGAAGACGGGACCGATGGCGTTGGGGATCACGTGCCGCAGCACGATCCGTCGGTCGCTGCCACCGAGTGCCCGGGTGGCTGCGACGAAGTCGAGCTCCCGGACCCGGAGGATCTCGCCGCGGATGAGGCGCGCCACCCCGGGCCAGCCGGTGAGGCCGATCACCAGCATCACGTGCCAGATCGTGGGGCGCTCGACGATGCCCATGATCGTGAGGATGAGGAAGAAGGTGGGGAAGACCATCTTCACCTCGATCAGCCGGGAGACGATCACGTCGGTCCAGCCGCGGTAGTAGCCCGCCAGCGCGCCGAGGAAGATCCCGATGAGCACGTAGAGGCTCACCGAGACCACGCCCACCGAAAGCGAGATCCGGGTGCCGTGGACGATCCGGGCGAGGACGTCGCGGCCGATCGAGTCGGTGCCGAGCCAATGGCGCGCACTCGGCCCCTCGAGGCGGTTGATCACGTCGGCGTCGAGGGGCCCCCGCCCCACCGGCGTGAGCAGCGCCCAATCCTCGGGCCCCATCGCGTCGAGGAGCGAGTCGGGCGAGTGGCGCCGCAGCTCCGGCGGCCGCTCCGCTGCGTCCGCCAGGTTGGGCAGCACGTAGAGCTGCCCCTGGTAGCGCATCAGGATCGGCATGTCGGAGGCGATGAAGTCGGCGAGCAGGGCCACCAACGCCAGCGCGCCGATCAGGGCGAGCGCGACGAGGTTGAGCCTCGAGTGGCGGAACTGCGACCAGACCACCTGCCCGTAGCTGCGGGAGCGCACGCGCTCCGCGGGCGCCGGCGCCACCGGCGCAGGCGGAAGCGGTGCACCGGTACGCGGAGTGGAGGCAGGTGCGGTCATTTCTTGCCTCCGTAGGAGATGCGGGGATCGACCACGGCGTAGAGCAGGTCGGTGGCGAGGATGCCGAACATGGTGATCACCGCGGTGACGGTGCTGATCCCCATGATCAGCGAGTAGTCGCGGGCGAGGATCGATTGGAACATCAGCTGCCCCATGCCCGGGATGCCGAAGAGGCGCTCCACGATCACCGAGCCGCCGATGAGGAAGGGCACCATCAGGCCCAGGTGCGAGAGGATCGGGATCAGCGAGTTGCGCAGCGCGTGTTTGTAGACCACCACCCGCTCCGAGAGCCCCTTGGCCCGCGCGGTGCGGATGTAGTCCTGGCGGATCACCTCGAGCATGCCGGTGCGCATGTAGCGCGAGACGCTGGCGAGAGAGGCGTAGCCGAGGAGCACCACCGGCGTCACCGCGTGCCAGAGCACGTCGGCCACCTGCGAGAGGCCGGAGAGCTCGTCGTGGTCCGGCGAGCGCAGCCCCTGCACCGGGATCACGTCCCAGTATTTCCCGCCGCCGAGGTAGAGGATGGCGAGGGTGCCGATCCAGAACGAGGGCAGCGAGTAGAGGACGAAGAGACCGACCGTGGTCACGCGATCCCGCAGGCTCCCCTGCTTCACCGCGCTCAGGATCCCGAGGGGCAGGCCCGCCAGGTAGACGAAGAAGAGCGCTGCCGCGCCCAGGCCCATCGTCACCGGAAGCCGCTCGGCGATCTGCTCCAGCACCGGGCGGCCGGTCCGCCACGAGGTGCCGAAGTCGAGGGTGAGGATGCGGCCGATCCACCGGCCGTATTGCACCAGCAGCGGATCGTCGAGGTGCATCTCCTTGCGGAAATGCTCGATCGCCTCGGCGCTCATCGAGCCCTGCTGCACCTCGCCGCCCATGGCGACGGTGACGGGATCACCCGGCGCCATGTGGATCACGACGAAGGTGATCAGCGTGATGCCGAGCAGCGTCGGAATCATCAGGAGCAGGCGGCGGGCCAGGTAGGTACCCACGGTTCTAACCCCCGATCGCCGCGGTGGCGGCAGGCTGGATCCACATGTCCCGCACCTGGAAGAACTCCATCGGCGAGAGGTACACGCCGCGGAGGCGGCGGTGGATCATGGTGCGGCGCGGCGAGTGGTAGATGAGGAGCATCGGCGCCTCGTCCACGACGATCTGGTTGAAGCGCCGGAAGAGCGCCTGCCGCTTCTCGTAGTCGAACTCGCCGCGGATCCGCAGCGCCAGCTCGTCGAGCTCGTCGTTGGCGTAGGAGATGTAGTTCGATCCGCCGGCGGCCTGGCTCGAATGCCAGACCTGGTAGGGATCGCTCTCCACGTCGCCGATCCAGGCGAGCATGCAGGCGTCGAACTCGTGGTTCCGCAGGCGGTTGGAGAAGACCGACCACTCGATCTTCTGCAGCTCCATCTCGATGCCGGCGCGGTAGAGCTCCTGCTTGAAGACGAGCACCATCGCCTCGTTGGTCGGGCTGCCGCTCGGGATGGTCAGGGTGAAGCGGAAGGGAACGCCGTCCCTGTCGAGGACGCCGTCGCCGTCGGTGTCCTGCCAGCCTGCCTCGCGGAGCAGCTTCGCGGCGCCGTCGGGGTCGAATGCGGGCTGCCGGTCGGCGGGATCGCAGCCGGGCCCCAGGTGGTAGAAGACGCAGTTGGCGTTCTCGGGGATCCCCTCGAAGAGGCTGATCCGCAGCTTCTCGCGGTCGAAGAGCATCGCCAGCGCGCGGCGGACGCGGGCGTCCTGGAAGATCGGGCGCTGGTGGTTCCAGCCGATCCACGCGAACATCGACTCGAAGAACTTCACCCGGTGGAAGGTGTCGACCACCTTGGGCTCCGCCGCCAGCTGCACGTACGACTCCGAGGTGAGCGTGGTGTCGATGTCGAGCTCGCCCCGCATCAGCAGCTGCTGCGCCACGTTGGGCTCGGGCAGCACCCGGTAGACCACCTTGTCGACCCAGGCCTTGCGGCCCCAGTAGTCGTCGTTGCGGGCGAAGGTGATCGCCTTGTGGTCCTCCCACGACTCGAAGCGGAAGGGACCGGTGCCGATGGGCGCACGCTGGTAGGGGTGCGAGTTGAAGGCGGCGCCCTCCACGCCCTCGAAGGCGTGGGCCGGCAGGATCGGGATCTCGCCGAGCTTCCGCAGCGCCCAGACGTAGGGCTTATTGTAGCGGAAGATCACGGTGCGCTCGTCCGGCGTCTCGACCCGCTCGAGATCCTCGAAGGCCTGGCGCAGGTGCATCGCCCGCACCGCGGGGTCCATCATCCGGTCGAAGGTGAAGCGCACGTCCCTGGCGGTGAAGGGCTTGCCGTCGTGCCACTTCACCCCGTCGCGGAGGTGGAAGGTGAAGGTGAGGTTGTCCTCGCTCACCTCCCAGCGCTCCGCCAGCTCCGGGATCACCTCGTAGTCCGGATGATCGCGGGGATCGGGCCGCACCAGGGTCTCGTGGAGGTTGTGGAGGGTGATCCGGCTCAGCCAGTAGTCGGAGTCGAGGAGGTAGTTGAGGCTCGGAGGCTGGCCGCTGATCCGCACGGTGAGGGTGCCGCCGCGCACCGGCGTCCCCTCCTCCAGCCCCGGGGGCAGCTTGCCCTCGCGCCAGTACTCGTCGAGGCCGGGGAAGTGGTCCGCGCCGGCAGCAGCCTGCTGCGCCTCCGCCTCCTTCTCCTCCTGCGACTTGCCCCGCACCAGGCAGCCGGAGGCCACGAAGGCCGCAAGGGCGAGGACGGCGAGCAGGCGGCGGTTCATCGAGACCTCCGAGTGCAACCGCCCCTGCCGGAAGAGCCGGGGCGACCTGGATGGATGGGAAGAACCCGCATGCTCCCAGCTGGATGCCGCCCGGTCAAGCGCCGGCCGCAGCCGCCCTGCGGAAAAGAACGCCGCAATTCCGGCAACTTGCCCCACGAATCAGCCTCAGAGCGCTTCCACCCTGGCGCCGGGCGGCGGCTGGAGCTCGAAGTTGGCGGGGACGACTTCCGGGTTGAGCCGGATGTCGGTGTAGCGGAGCCGAACCTCCGCCCGCGGGGTCTCGAGGACCACCGTGGTGGGGAAGATCAGCCCGGGCAGCAGCTCCTCGAAGTCGTCGAAGGAGCCGTCGATCGCCTGCATGCCCCGGGTCTCCACCGCGATCAGCCGCAGGTCCCGGGTGGCCACCTCGAGCCGCTGCCGGACCACGCCGCGGCGGAGGAGGATCACGTAGGTCCCCGCGGTCTCGTCCACCTCCATCCGCGCCTCCTCGGCGTCGAAGAGCAGGGGCAGCTCCCCGAGCATCGCCGCGGCGAGATCCTCGGGCGGCAGCGAGACCGGCAGGAAGCGGCCGAGCTGCTCCGCCGTGGCGGGGCCCGTGTAGAAGACGTTCTCGCCGGGCTGGTAGAAGGCGAAGCGCTCGCCGGCGGTGGCGAAGGTGCCCCGGGGCGTGCCGAGGACGTCGACGGTCTCGAGGTAGATGAAGGCGGGCTCGTTCACCTCCACGGCCATCCGGAGGGTGCCGCTCACCTCTTTGGAGTCGACGGCGAGCTTGCCCTCGCCCACCAGGCCCCCCACCTGTTGGTAGCGGTTCTGGATCACCTGGAGCACGTAGAAGGGGTCGTCGAGGCGCCCGTAGGTGCCGAAGTCGAGCCGCCGGGGGCAGCCCGGGAGCAGGAGAGCGAGCAGGGGCAGGAGCAGGAGCCGGCGCATCGGCGGAATGCTACACTGCGCCGCCGGTTTCCCCGGGCGCTTTTCCCCCCGGCCTGCTGGTTGCCGGTCGCTGTGCAACACGAGGGTCTTTGCCGTGCGTCGTCTGCTGCCGCTGCTTCCGTCCCTGCTCCTCGTCCTCGCCGCCTGTGGCGAGGATCCATTCGGCCAGGGCAACGGCGACCTCGTCGCCGATCCGGGCTACTTCCAGAGCCAGGTCTTCGACTGCGACGAGAGCAACGACATCCCCTCCTGCCCGCCCTACACCTGCTCGGTGGACGAGTACGGCACGGTGGTGGACTGCGCGGACGATCGCTGCGCCTACGACAACTTCAGCACCGCCTTCGAGGGCCCCGAGGGCGTGGACCTCTGCGTGCCCCCGATGTGCACCGTCTCCGACGAGAACGCCCCGCCCGAATGCGAGCCGGGCTGCGCCGAGGACGACGTGACCATCTACGTCTTCAAGTACAGCTGCCGCTGATACCGGAATCGAAGCCCCGCCCCACCGGTTGACGCCCCTCGCTCGGAGGCCTTTTTGGACGGTTTGTCGGATCTCTGGACCATGGCGCTGCACGGCGGCGGCTCGATGTTGATCATCGGGCTCTGCTCTCTGCTCGCGGTGGGCGTGGCGATCGAGAGGGCGCTCGCTCTCTGGGGTCTCGGCGACGCGTCGCGGCGCCTCTCCGAGTCGGTGATCAAGAGCCTCTACCGCGGCGACGTGGCGGAAGCCCGCGCCGCCTGCGAGCGCTCCCGCACCCCCTTCGCCGACATGCTCCTCGCCGCCTTCACCCGCTACGGCCGCTCCGCCCCGGAGGCGGTGCTGGCTGCGGTGGAGCGCGAGCGGGCGCAGGCGGGCCTCAAGCTCCGCGCCCGTCTCTGGATCCTCGGCACGATCGGCGCGGTGGCCCCCTTCGTCGGCCTCTTCGGCACGGTGGTGGGCATCATGCGGGCCTTCAAGGACATGGCGGCCAACCCCGGCGGCGGCTTCGCCATCGTCTCCGCCGGCATCTCCGAGGCCCTCATCGCCACCGCTGCCGGCATCGCCGTCGCCATCGAGGCAGTGGTCTTCTTCAACTTTTTCACCTCCCGCGTGGCGCAACTCGCCCTCTCGATGAAGATCGCCGCGGAGGAGGTGCTCGAGCTCCTCTTCCACGGCAAGCCCGAGGGCGCCAGCGAGGAGAGCCGCCCCGCCGCCGAAGCGGCGCAGGCCAGGGGCTGATCGATGGCGATGGGCAGCAGGCTTCCCGACGACGGGGACGAGACCGCGGCGGTCTTCTCCGAGATCAACATCACGCCGCTCACCGACATCTTCCTCGTGCTGCTGATCATCTTCATGGTCGGCGCGTCGATGGCGGTGCAGGCCGCCTCCGGCCAGAGCGGCAGCGAGCAGACCGGGATGCAGATCGATCTGCCCAGCGGATCGGCGAAGGATCTCGACACCGTCCGCAACGACGTCTCGGTGGCGATCCTCGCCGATGGCCGCGTGGTCATCGGCGGCGAGGAGATCCGCGACGAGGCGGTCGAGGAGCGGCTGCGCGCGGCCCACGGCAGCGCCGCGTCGGCGACGCTGATCGTACAGGCGGACGAAGGCGTGCCCCACGGCCGCGTGGTGGCGGTGATGGAGAAGGCGCGCGCCGCGGGATTCACCCGGCTCGCCGTCGCCACCCGCGGGCAGTAGCGGCTCGGAGCCGTCGCGCCGCCCTTCGGGCCGTCCGATCCCTGGACAGCCCTTCAGCGCAGCAGCGACTTCGCCCGGGTGCTGGCGAGCGCCGACGCAGGCGCCTCGCTCGCTGCAGCGGCGCACGCCTCGAGCAGCGCCAGCCGCCTGGCCTCGTCGCCCTTCCAGGCCAACGCCGCCCGCAGCTGCATCGAGGCGTCGGCGACCAGCGCCAGCGCCTTCTCGATCGAGGCGACGCTCGCCTCCCGATCGCCGCCTGCAGCCAGGGGCAGCGCAGCCAGCAGCTCCCCGCGGAGCAGCGCTGCCTCCGCGTCGAGCCCGAGCTCGCCTGCCCGCTCGAGCCGCGCGATCGCCACCTCCAGCGTGGGCCGCTGCGCCACCACCGTGCCCCGCCCCGTCGCCACGGCCCAGCCGAGCTGGTTGCGCACGAACCAGCGCAGCCCCTGCGTCGCCGCGCCGTCGAGGCTCTCGATCGCCGCATCGAAGCTCGCGCCGGTTGCACGGGCGGTGGCGAAGGCCGGCGCTCCCAGCGCCATCGCCTCCTCCGCCTGGCGCGCGCCCTCGGCGAAGGCCGCTGCCGCATCGGCGGGCGTCGCGGCGAAATGGGCGCCTTGCAGCCAATGGGCCTCGGCGAGGACGAGGTGGTCTTCGGGGCCCAGCGGCGCGACGCGCTTCCACGCAGCCAGCGCCGCCTCGAGCCCCTGCCTGTCCCGGGTCGCGGCGAAGGCCTCCTGCGCCTCCGCCCGCAGGCGGGCCGTGCGCGCAGCAACCGACTCGGCAGGCGCCGGCGCGACCACCGCCGCACCGGGCGCAGGCTCCACCACCGGCGCCCGGGCGCAATTGCACCCGGTCGCTGCGGCGAGGAGCGGCCAGAGCCAGGAACCTCTCACTTCTTCTTCGTGCCCTTGCGTGCGGTCGCCGTCTTCGCCGCGGTGCGGGAAGGCGGCTGCTTGGGTGCCGGCAGCGGCTCCTCGTCGACGTCCGGATCGTCGGCGGGGAAGGCCATCGCCGCAGCGGCGACCGCTGCCTTGGAGCGGGAGCGGGCGGCGCTCTTCGCCGCAGGGCGCGGCGGCACCTCGATCCGCGGCAGCTCGCGCTCGAAGACCTCCACCAGCGACGGCCGGTGATCGTCCTCGACGATGAGCGGCGAGAGGCCGCGGCGCTGCCGGTCCTCGTCCTCGGGGCTGTGGAAGAGGCGCGTGGTCGCGGTGCCCTTCACCACCAGCTCGCCCTTCTGGTTCTCCACCCAGATCTCGAGGTCGAGGTAGTACTCGCCGCCCTCGCGGCGCTTGTCCACCACCCGGCCCCTGCAGGTGAGCTGATCGGCCGGCCAGATGATCTTCACGAAGCGCGCGGAGAGCCGCTTCACCTGGCCTGCGCGAACCCACTCCGAGCAGAGCTGGCCGAGGTAGCCCATCGCCAGCATGCCGTGGGCGAAGACCCCCGGGAAGCCGCTGCGGCGGGCGTAGTCCTCGTCCACGTGGTTGGGGTTGTAGTCGTCGGAGGCGCCCGCGTAGCGCGCGATGGCGACCCGATCCAGCGCCGGCTTGAGCAGCGGCTGCAGCTCGTCGCCGACACGCACGTTCTCGTAGTAGAGCTTTCTGGCGACAGCCACGATCAAGCCTCCCGGGGTGCTGGGCGCACGATGAGGGTCTTGCGGCCGCGGTAGACGAGGTTGCCCTGCTCGTCGCGGCCCTCGTCCTCCACCACCACCACGTCCATCGGTCCGGTGGCGCCCGCCCGCTCGGAGACGTCGGCGATCACCGCCACCACCTGGATGTGGTCCCCGGCGCAGATGGGCCGGAAGAACTCGAAGGACTGATCCGCGTGGAGCAGGCCGCGCTGCCCCAGCGCCAGCGCCTCGCGCAGCTCGATGGAGGAACGGAAGGTGGTCGGGAAGGTGAGCGGCGCGAGCAGGCCACGGTGGCCTGCGGCCTCCGCCGCCCGCTCGTCGAAATGCACTTCGTCGGTGATGCCGAGGGACTGGGCGAAACGCCGGATGGCGCCCTTCTCCACCTCGTTCACCACCGGCTCGCTGCGCCTGCCGATAAGGCCCTTGTCGAGCATCGTCGTCGTCTCCCTACCGGCCTGCCGGCAGATCGAGCACCGAGAGGAGGCCGGCTTCCGAGCCGGCCACCCGGGGCGCTGCATTCACGAGGGCCCATGCGGTGGCCCGGTCCCCGGGGATTCCACCGGGGATCAACATCTCCAGCGGCGGATCCGCCTCGATGCGAAACCAATCCCGCGGCTCGGGCAAGCCGAGCCCCATCTCGAGGGTGAGCCGCGCCACCTCGCGCCCTTCGTCGAAGGCCATCGCCACCTGGCGCAGGCCGCGGACACGCCCCGCCTCGACCCGCAGGTCGCCGACGGTGAGCGCCTGCTCCGCGACGAGCGGATCGATCTCTTCCTCGATCTCGTCCACGGTGAGCCCGAGGCCGTCGGCGAGGAGCGCGCAGGACTCGGAGAGCCCCACGTGGCCGATCGTCCCCTCGTCGCCCTGCCGTTCGAATTCTTCTTCCGTGAGGCCCAGGCCCACTTTGCGGCGCAGCGCCTCCCGGCGCGTCGCCACGTCGACCACCCGGAGCGCCTCCACCCGCCGCACCTCGCCGACCACGGCGCCCAGGGTCGCGGGCAGCCGGTCGAGCACGAAGCCGGGGTTCACGCCGGTGCCGAGCACCGCCACCCCAGCGCGCTGTGCGGCGCGATCGAGGAGGTCGGCCAGCTCGGGGTCGACGAATCCCGCGTTGGAGAGCTCCTCGCACGAGCTGACCACGTGGAGGCCGGCGCGGACCGCCACCTCGATCTCCTCCGCCACGTCCTCGAGGAGGGAGCCGGTGCAGAGGAGCGCCACCCCGCCCTTCGCCTTGCGGTAGAGGGCCGCGCCGCTCTCGGCGACGCGGAGATCCGGCGCGCCGTCCACCAGCTCCCGCAGCGGCTTGCCGGCGAAGCGGGGATCCGCTGCACCGACCAGCTCGAGATCGGGATGCAGCAAGGCGCAGGCGGCGACCTCCCGCCCAATGGCGCCGAGGCCCACCACCACCACGGGAAGCGGCGCCTCGTCGTCGGGGGCGGCGGTCCTGGTGGGCTGGGAAGAGGGTGCAGAACCCTGCTGGCCTGCACGGCTGAAACGCGGTCCGTTGTGACGCACGAGATCGGAAGTACCCCACCGAAGCGGAGCCGATCAAGCGCCAACGCTCCGGCGGAAAAGCGCCCCAAATCGGGGTGTTTACGGTGTCTGCTGCAGCACAGCGCGCAGGATCTCATCCCCCGGAAGGAGGGTCTCCAGCAACTCCATTCCCTCGGTCACCCTGCCGAAGGCCGTGTATCGACCCTCGAGATGGGGCGCTCTGGCCAGGGTGATGAAGAATTGGGAGCCGCCGGTGTCCTTGCCGTCGAGGGCGATGCCCACCGTACCCCGTGCGTAGGGCGCCGGGCCGTTCTCGCAGGGGATGGCGAAGCCGGGCCCGCCCTCGCCGTCGCCTCGGGGGTCGCCGCCCTGGATCACGAAACCCGGCTCGAGGCGGTGGAAGGCGAGCCCGTCGTAGAAGCCGCGGGCCACCAGGTTCCGGAAGTTCGCCGCGGCGATGGGCGCCGCCTCGTCGTCCAGGGTGATCCGCACCGTCCCACTGGTGGTGTGAAGCACCACGTCGCCGGCTCCATCCTGCGGCGGGAGACGGAGGGGCGCTGGCTCGGAGGGCGGCGCCGGCTGGCGCTGCGCTGCGGCAGCGCGCGTCCCGTCGCCCTTCTCCCGCGCCTCGGCGGCCCCCTCGGCGCGGCCGGGGATCGCCGCTTCGAGCCGCGCCACCAGCGCCGGATCGACCGACGGGGCGCATGCTCGCAGGGCCTCGACCCGGCCCCGCGCCCGATCGAGTGCGGCGGCTGCCTCGCAGTGGAGGGAGGCGAGGCCCGCATTACCTGCGAGCCCGTCCATCGCTGCGGCCGCGGCGGCGGTGGGCAGATCGCCGCGGAGGAGGAGCACGAGGGGCTGGAGCGCTTCTGCCTTCCTCCCGCGCCGCAGCTGCAGGGCGAGCGCTGCGGTGCTGCGGTGGAGCGCCTCGGCGAAGGAGGCCTCCATGGTGAGATCGGCGCGCCGCTTCACGCCCGCCTGCCGGGAATGGGCCGCTGCGGCGAGGAGGCCGCGGGCCGCCTCCACCCGGACGATCGCCACCGGATCACCGAGGAGCGCCTCGAGGAGCGAGGGGCGGCGGGTCACCTCGCCCAGGGCCCTGGCGGCGAAGGCCCGCACCTGCGGGTCGCCGTCGCGGACCAGGGCGGAGAGGAGCTCCTCCCGGGCGGGGTCGCGGAGGTGGATCAGGGCGAAGGCCGCCGCGGCCCTGGTGGCGGGATCGGGATCGAAGGCCCGATCCGCCACCGCGGCGGAGGCACCCGCCCCTGCGCCGTGGTAGCGGGCGAGGAGGCCGATCGAGGTGAGCGCCGCCGGGACGTCCTCGTCGCCGTCCAGCACCGCGAGGAGCGCCGGCGCAGCGGCAGCGCCGCCGGTGCGGCCCAGCGCCCAGACGAGCGCGCTGCGGGCGGCGGGCGTCTCCTCCTTCACCAGGGCAGCGGCGGCGGCAGCTGCGAGCGCGTCGCGGGCCTCCGGGACGAGCGGCTCCCAGGAGAGGCCGATCAGGCCCGCGGCGACGGCGGCCTCGCGGCGCACGGCCTCGTCGACGTCGCCGAGGAGCGCCTGCACGATCGCCGCGTCGCCGGGAAGCTGGAGCTGGCCCAGGCCACGGACCGCTGCGGCGCGCATTGCAGGATCGGAATCGACGAGGGCCGGAGCGAGGGCGGCGCGGTCCCGGCGGAGCACCGCTGCCCGCACCGCGTCGGGATCGGTCGCAGGTCCCGCTGGCGCCACCGCTGCAGCGATCGCCGCGGAGGACGGGGTCTCGACCTGCTGCCCTGTCGCACAGGCGGCGGCGAGGAGCGAGGCGAGGACGACGAAGTGGCGCTGCATCTCTTCTCCAGTCGGGACGGGCTGCGGGATCAGCTGAAGCGGATCAGCCCTTCGCGGGCGAAGCGCTTCACCAGGCGGAGCGCGTCGACCTCGCGCAGCGGCGCGACCCGGACCACCGAGCCGAGCTCGCGGTTGCCGTCCATGCGGGCCAGGAGGTAGCGCTCCGGCGGGCTCAGCGGCATCGCCTTGATCTGCGCCTTGTCCACCACCAGCGCGGGGATCCGCTTCTCGGCGAGGAGCTCGTTCTTGAGCTGGGCGAGGAGCTTCCCCTCCGCCTTCTGGAGAAGCTCCAACGCGCCGCCGTCGCCACCGCGATCCACGGCGCGTCCGGCGAGATCGACCGCCTCGTTGAAGGAGCCGTCCGCCAGCGCGGCCCGGGCCCGCTCGAGGAGCTGGTTGACGGAGAGCGGCGGCTCACGGGGCGGCGCCGGCGTCTCCTCCGGGAACCATGCCTCCACCTGGCTCCCCGAGGGAACGGCGGTGTCGGCGCGGTCGCGCTGCACCTGGAGCACGCCCTCCTGCACCATCGAGTAGAGGCGCTGGTAGAGCGGGTACTCGCTCGCCTTCAGCTCGACGACGAGCTCGGCGATGCTCCGGCCCGCGCCGAGGGCAGCGAGGATCCGCCCCTCCGGCGATTGCGGCGGAGGGGTGGCGGGCGCGCCTGGCGCCGGCTCGAGGCAGGTATCCGGCGAAGGCAGCACGCGGCGCATCGCCGTCCAGGCCTTCGCCCTGCCCTCCGACTCCTGGCAAAGCTCGAGCAGCGCCACCGCGTGGGGAACGCCGCCCTGCAGCGTCGGCGCGTGGGAGGAGAAGGTGAACTCCCCCGAGCGCCAATCGCAGAGCTCGAGCGCCGTCTCGCGCACCTTGATCGCGAGGGCCCTGCGGACCACCTCCTCCGGCACGAGCCCGATCATCGTCAGGATCTGGCCGAGGGGCACGTTGGTCTCGAGCTGGGTCTGGTAGGCCTTGTCGAATTGCTCCTCGGTGAGATGGCCTGCGTTGATCAGGATCTGGCCGAGGTATTCGCGGGCATCGGTGGATGCTGCCGAGACGGCGGCGCCCTCGTGCACCACCACCCGCTTCTCGACGCCTGCCCGCCAGGCGGTCAGGGTGCCGGAGAGGCGGCGGTTGCCCAGGTAGCGAAAGAGATCACGACAGGGCATGAAGCCCAACTGCCCACGGAGATCGGACACGACGCGGATTCTTCCAGCGCATGGGGGGCTCGGGCAAGCGCGTCGTGCAGGCGGGAATGATCCGGGCATCGCTCGCTTGTTGCACGACCTCCCGCCCCTCTTTGCGGACGGCGCGAAGCGACGCGGGAACGGTGTGCTATGACGGCGGATCGATGATCGTCGAGTTCTACGGTAGGCAGGGATGCCACCTGTGCGACGAGGTGCGCGAGGAGCTTCTCGGGATGCGCGAGGTCGTGGAGTTCGAGCTCCGCGAGATCGACATCCGGAGCGATCCGGCGCTCTTCGCGCGGTACCGGTACGACGTGCCGGTGGTGCTGGTGGACGGGATGGAGTGGGCCCGGCACCGGATCGTGGATCCGGCGGGGTTCGAGGAACGCCTCGAACGACAGGCGGCAGAACGCAGGTAGCGGGCGGCGATCGCACGCGAGACGGGGTAGCAGTGGCGAAGCGCAAGACGAAGGTGCAGCGGCAGGCGGCTCTCACTACGGGTGACAGTACGCAGAGTGAAAGCACGACGACGCCGGTGGAAGCCGTTGCCGATCGGCAGGAAGCCGCCCCCACGGAAGCGCAGGCCCCTGCGGTCGAAGAAGCGCCGATCGCCGAGGCGCCGCCACAGCAGCCCGTGGCCGAGGCGAGAACCGCCGGCGCGGTCCGCCCCTGGTTCCCCGAGGATCGCGGCCTCGGCATCGCCGGCACCGCCCGCAAGCCCGGCGCCCCTGGGACCCGGGTGGCCACCGGGCCGGAGGTCCGCGTGGTCCGGCTCGAGCGCGGCGCAGTTGCTGCGACCCGCCCCGCCCCCCCTGCCCCTGGAGCCGAGAAGCCCGCTGGCGGATGGCCCGCGCGCCTCGGCAACAACGCCGCAGCGCAGCGCCCCGTGGCCACCGGACAGCGCACCGTACGCCACGTGGGCACCGCCACCCGCGGCGGCCTCGAGGCCGGAACCGCCTCCACGCCCCTCGCCGTCGCCCCCGCGCTCCCGCAGCGCGAGGAGCAGCGGCCCGCTGCGGCGCAGCCCGGCAGGCCCGTGGTCCACGTCTCGATCTCGCAGGCCGCTGCAGCAGGCGGCCAGACGATCCGCCCCTTCGCTCCCACCGTCCCCACCCACGTCGCCACCGTGGCGCGGCAGAGCGCGCCTGCAGCCGCGCCGGAGAAGAAGCGCCGCGAGGTGGCCCCCGCCGTTCCGCTTTCGATCCCCGACGCCGACGCCACCTTCCTCGCGGTGCAGGGGCTGGGCACGCCTTCGTGCATCAGGCGCGTCGAGAAGGCCGTCGCCGCGGTTCCCGGCGTCACCTCCGTCGAGGCGAACCTCGCCGCGGGCCTGGTGGCGATCTCGCCTGCCGGCGCCGATCGAACGGCGGTGCAGTCCGCGCTCGCAGGCGCAGGCCATCCCGCCCGCGAGGGCGCGCCCGACGCAGCGACGTCGCTCCGGCAGGCCCGGCGCCTCGGCCTCGCCGCAGGGGCGACCCTCGGCCTCGGCATCGTCGCCTGGGGCGCGGGCCGCACAGCCGGCAGCGATCTCCTCGCCAGCGCCATCGCCGTGGGGGCCTTCGCCACCGCGTGGCCGGTGGTGCAGGCCGCGCTCCGCCACCTGGTGCGCGGCAGGCCCGCCGCCGAGATCCTGCCCGTTGCCGCTGCGCTCGCCACGCTGGTCGCAGCGCAGCTCGCCCCGGGCCCCTCCCCCGCCCTCGCGACCCTTCCGCTCGCGGTCCACCTCACCATCGCGGCCCTCGCCCGTCTGGCCGGCGCCCGCGCCCTGCAGGTGATCGAGGCGCTGCGCGCGGCGCTGCCCGGCGGCGAAGCGCGTCCCGGCGCCCTGCTGGAGATCGCCGCAGGTGGCGTCGTCCCCGCGGACGGCAGGCTCCTCGCGCCGGCGATCCTCGACGAGCGCCCGGTGGGCGGCGACGACGACGTCGAGCGCCTCGCCGGCGAGGTGGTCTCCGCAGGCGCCGTCGCGCCGCAGGGCGCAGCTATCGAGGTCACCACCGCCACCGCCAGAAGCCGGATGGCCCGGGGCCTGCGCATCGCGGAACGCGCCCTCGCCACCAGGCCGAGCGGCACGCCGGCGCAGGTCGCCGCGACGCTGCTCGTGCCCGCAGCCCTCGCTGCAGCAGGGGCGGCGGCGGTCCTCGCCGGCCCGTGGACCGCTGCAGCGCTGCTGGCTGCGGCAGCGCCCCTCTCCCTCGGCGTGGTGGCATCCCTCGCCTCCGCAGCAGGTGTGACCCGTGCAGCCGCACGCGGCGTCGCGGTGCGCTCGAGCGCCGCGCTCGAGCGGGCAGCGGCGACCCGCGTCGTCCTCCTCGACAAGACCGCCACCCTCACCCGCGGTGACGCCGCCGTGCTCGAATTGCTGGTGAAGCCCGGGCGCGACGCCCGCGTGGTACTCGCAGCAGCGACGGCGGCGGAGGCCGGCGTCGATCACGGCATCGCCAGGGCCCTCGCCTCCCACGCCCGCGATCTGCAGGTGGAGGTCCCCGCCGCCACCGGGCGCCGCCACGAGGCAGGGCTCGGGGTGCAGGCGCAAGTCGCCGGCCAGCGGGTGACGGTGGGCTCCGCCCACTTCGCGGCGAGCTGCGGCGTCGATCTCGGCCTCCTCGTCCAGACCGTGGACGATCTCGCCCGCAGGGGCCGCACCCCGCTCGTCGTCGCCTTCGACGAGGAGGCGGTGGCGGTCCTCGGGATCGCGGAGACCCCGCGGGAGAGCGCCCGGCAGGCGATGGGATCCCTCGAGCTTCTCGACCTCGATCTCCGTGTGGCCAGCGGCGACGCGACCCCGTCGGTGCAGTGGCTCGCCGAGGCGATCGGCCTCGACAAGCGCGTGGCCCGCGGCGACCTCTCGCCGGCGCAGAAGAAGGCGCTGGTCGACGAACTCCGCGGCTACGGACCCTGCCTCGTGGCGGGCGCCAGCGCCGTGGACGCGGACGCCCTGGCAGCAGCCGATCTCGCCGTCGCGGCAGGGACCGATCCCGCTGCGGAAGCCGCCGCCGGTGCGCTCCTCCTCCGGCAGGATCCCCACGGTGTGGTCGAGCTGATCCGCGCGGGACGCGCGAGCAGACGCGGTCGCAACGTCGGCACCGTGGCGGGCCTTTTCGGCAACGGCCTCGCCATCGCCCTCGCGGCGACGGGCGGCGTGGGTGTCGGTGGCGCTGCGGCGCTGGCCCTCACCGGCTCGCTGGTGGCGCTTGCCGCTGCTGCCTCCCCCTGGGTGCGGGTGCGCTGAAGGGCTGCCCGGGGCCGGTTGTTGGACGAGCCTGCCCCGGGCGCCCCTTGGGGCGGCGACGGGGCGTGACCTTCGCCCCACCTGCGCCCACCCTTCCCACGTGGGCCGACGGGGCGAAAGTGCATCTGCGGGGTTGGCGACGGCGCCGGACGGGATAGGATGCGGCCCGACCGGCGCCGTACGCGCCGCGAGGAGTCTCCCGAGGATGCGCTTCTTCCCGCTCGCAGCAGCAGCCTCGCTGCTGCTGCCCGGCGTCGCTGCCGCCGACCCCGCCCTCGATGCGATCGAAGTCCGCTTCGTCGAGCTGATCAACCAGTACCGGGCCGAGAACGGCCTGCCGTGCCTCTCGATCTCGCCGAGCATGAACGCCGCGTCGGACTACATGAGCCAGGCGATGGGCGAGCAGGGCTTCTTCTCGCACAACGAACCGCCCTGCACCGACACGGCTTGCACCGGACGGGATCCCTTCGAGCGGATGCGGGACTTCGGCCACGCCTTCCGCACCGGCGGCGAGAACATCGCCGCAGGTTATCCGACCGCCGAGGACGTCTTCGAGGGCTGGCGCAACAGCCCCGGGCACAACGAGAACATGCTCCGCGCCAGCTTCAAGGCGATGGGCATCGGCCGCGTCGAGGTGCCGGGCTCCGACTTCCGGATCTATTGGACCAACAATTTCTCCGACAACCCGGACGGCGATCACGACTGCACGAAGGGGCTGCCCGCCGTCGGCTCCGGCGCGCCGGGCAGCGGCGGCACCGGCGGCAGCGGCGGCGTCGCCGGACACGAGGACGACGTCGAGCACGACGACGGGGGCGGCTGCTCCACCGGCGGCGGCTTCTCGCTCCTCGCCTTCGCCGCTGCGGCGGCGGGGATGCGAAGGCGTCAGGGCCGGTAGGGCGAGGTGCCGAGGAGGTAGCTGCGCAGCGCCTCCCGCGCCACGTAGGGCGCGCGGATGTGCCAGATCTCCTCGTTCACGATCACCGCCGAGACCGCGATCCGCGGCGCCTCCAGCGGCGCGTACCCCACGAACCAGCTCGCGTCGCGGAAGGGATTGCGCTCGAAGAGCGAGCCCGTCTTGCCGGCGACGCGGATCCCCGGCAGCGCCGGCCGGCGCCGCTCGAGGAAGGCAGCCCGCGCGGTGCCATTGGTGACGGTCTGCTCCATCATCCTGCCGAGCTCCTGCGCCATGAGCGGATCGAGCACGTGCCGCGGTGGCAGCGAGGTGACCTGCTGGCCGTCGATCGCCTCCACGAGGAAGGGCTGCGCGAGGTTGCCGTCGTTCGCCACGGTGGCGGCGACCAGCGCGCCGTGGAGCGGCGTCAGGCGCACGCCCTGGTGGAACCCGGCGGCGGTGGTGGCGAATTCGAAGGGATCGTCCGGCATCTGCAGCGGCGAGGGGACGACGTCCACCCCCTCGAGCGCGATGGGCCGATCGAAGAAGAAGCGCTCCGCCATGTCGCGGAGCTGGAGCGGCGCGAGGTGTCGCTGCGCGAGCTTGGCGAAGGGCACGTTGGCCGACTTGCCCAGCGCCTCCGCCAGGGTCACGCAGCGGCTGTCCCGGCGGGAGTCCTCGAGCATCGCCGGGCGGATCCGCCGCAGGCCGCCGTGGTAGCAGATCCGCTGGTCCGAGCCGACGCCCGCCTCGAGGAGCGCCGCCGAGGTCACGATCTTGAAGACCGACGCTGCCGGCGCGATCGGCCGGAGCGAGAGCCCCGCGGTCTCCGCCACGCCCTTCGCCGAATGCTCGGCCAGGGCGAGGATCCTGCCGGTGCCCGGCTCCACCGCCACCAGCGATCCCCAGGGCACGCGGTAGTCGCGGAGGATCCGCTCCATCTTGCGCTGCAGCTCGAAGTCGAGGGTGAGGGTCGCGGTCCTGCCGTCCGGCAGCACCGCGCGCATCCGCCCGTCCGGGCCCAGCGAGGCGCTGCGGACGAGATCGATCGCCGGGTGGCGCATCGGCGCGGCGTCGGCCGGCGCCAGCGCCGCCTCCACCTCCACCGGCGTCTCGCCGCTGCCCATCGACGGCGCCACGCCGCCCACCGCGTCGAGCAACACCGGCGCCTGCAGCAGCGCGTACGCCGCCCCGGCACCGACCAGCAAGCCCGCCAGGAGGATCTTCGCCCTCGTGCGGCGACCGCCCCGCTCACCGGGCAGCCGGATCTCGCTCCGCCTGCGACGGTTCGCCCTGCGCCCGAACAACGCCATCACCTCGGCCCTCGCATGGCCGCAACTTTCGCGAAGGGGCGCATCGCTGCAACCCCCGCGTCCCCCGGGCTTGTGGATTCCCTGCGCCGGCTCCGCGCTCGGCGACCCGAGACGCGGTCAGATCCGCAGGGCGGCGAAGGCGGCGTCGTCGCGGAAGGGCTCGACCTGGATCTCGTCGGTGCCTTCGGCACCGCCCCCGCGCCAGTCGACCACCACGTTCGACATCTCCCGCCCCTTGCCGTAGCGGGCGACGATACGCGAGGCGAGCACCATCTCTTCCCAGCTCGGCTCGCCCTCCACCAGCGCCACCGGTCCGTTCACGTCACGGGCGGCGAGGCGGTAGCGTCCGTCGGCGAAGCGGTCGAGCTGGAAGTTCTCGCCCTCGGTGCGGCCCACCACCAGCTTGACGCGATCCGAGATCCGGAAGTGGCGCCCGGTGGCGAGGAGCACGATCTCCTCGCGGGAGATCTTCCGGTCGTCCTTGTGGTCGAGCACGTCGAAGAACTTCTTTGCGAAGGACTCGTCGGTGAGGTAGCAGCAGCCGCCAGCGGGCTGGGGGAAGCTCTCGATGCCGAGCTCCTGCGCCAGGGCGAGCTGCGGCTTGCGGCTGCGGCCGAAGATGCGGAGGAGCTTGCTGCGATCGATGAGCCCCTCCTTCTCGGCGAGGGTCGGCGGGAGGAGCTGCGCCGAGAGCGGACGGAGCAGCCTCCCCTGCAGCCCCGCGTTCTTCTCGATCAGCTGCATCGTGTGGCGGCGCTGGCTCTTCGGCCGCTGCCCGAGCACCTCGCCGGTGAAGACGAAATCGCCGCCCCACTCGTCGAGGATCGCCTTCGCCCGCTGGAACATGTCGATCCGGCAGTCGACGCAAGGGTTGGCGTTGGCGCCGTAGCCGAACTTCGGGTTGGCGATGACGTCGAGATAGCCCTGGTCGGAGATGTCGACGAGCTCGACCTCGGATTCGAGCTCGGCCCCTGCCTGCAGCGCCTCGTTCGGCTTCACCGTCCCGTCGGCCCGCTTGCGGCCCGAGCGCCGCTGCGTCTCGGTGATGCAGAAGCCGGTGTAGAAGCTCACCGCGCGAACTTCGCAACCGAGCACGTCGCGAACGATCTTGAGCGAGAGCATGGAGTCCAGGCCACCGGAGATGAGCCCCAGTGCCTTGGGCTTGCGCGTCGTCATGCAGTCGATCCTCAGGCCCGCCGGGTTCGCACCCAGCTTCTGTAGACCCGTCCCTCCACGTCGGTCCCGAGGTACTCGTGCCGGGTGCTCTTGCACCAGGCCGGCATGTCGGTCTCGATGCCGGGGTCGGTGGCCACCACGAGCAGGACCTGCGAGGGGCCCATCTCCTTGACCACCTTCGCGGTCTCGATGATGGGCACCGGGCAGAAGGTCCCGGAGGTATCGAGGGTGCGATCGGGGGTGGGTCGTTCCATGGCGGCGTTCTACCCCCAAACGACGGGAGGGGCACCACCATTTCGGCCCGGCGCGCTTCGCCCCGCGATCAGGCGCTCTCTGCTGCGGCCGCCATCCAGGGGAAGGCGATCTTCCAGGGACGCTCCTCCTCCTCGACCGGCGTTCCGAAGAGCGCCAGCGCGGCCCGCACCTCCTCGGGCACGTGGGCGAAGGAGATGCGCGAGCGATCCGTGCCCTTGATCCCGGCGCTGAGGATGGCGGCGCCGAACTCCCAGGTCTCCTCGACGCCCGAGAAGTCGAGGATGATCCGCCCCGCGTCCGCACCGACGAGGGCGTGACGCACCTCCCACGCGGAGGATCCGTCGAAGACGCCGTGGAGGAGAAGGCGGAGGGTTCCACGGCTGTACGAGCTGTCGAGTCGGAAGCGTCCCATCGGCTTCACCACGAACCTGGTGTGTCGTTGGCCGGCCCCGCCTCCAGGAAAAGAGAGGACCGTTTCGCGCTGCAAACTGCGCATCTCCCGCCCGCCGGGCAACGCGGGCAAGGCTCGGCAGGCGGCCTTGCAAGCCGCCAGAACCATGCCGACCGGGCCGGAATCGAACCGCGCGCGCCGACCGTTCCCTCGTTGCACGGCCCTTTTCCTTCTGTTAAGTCTCTCTGCCCATTCCGCAACGGCCGGGGGGCGTCAAACGGCAGGTGGGGCTGAGATCCGAAGATGAAGAAAGCACCTCTTCTCGCAGCCCTCGTCGGGATCGCCGCCCTCGGATACGGAGCCACCCGCCTGCATGCGGGCGGCGCCCGGGCTGCCTGGGTAGGCGAGGACGATCTGCCCGCCGGCCTGCTCGAGGGGCTGGGAAGCGAGCAGCGGGATGTGGTGCTGGCGGCGATGAACGCGACCCCCTGCGCCTGCGGGGCGGGATCCTGCGCGGCCTGCATGGTGGAGGACGCCGCGGCGCCGCAGAGCGCGCGGGCCTTCGCCCAGGCGATCCAGCTGGCGAAGCTCGGAGGGACCTCGGACCAGATCCGGAGCGCGATCGCCCGCGCCCCCACCTCGGCCACGGTGCCGGCGCCGGGGCGGCGCCTCCGCGGGGACGGGGCGGCCCACGACCACGTCCACGGGGACGGCGAAGATATTGGCGTAGGAAGTCACCACGCCGGGAACAACTGACCGCGCATGCAGGTTCGCACGGCGCGTTCGAGAGCTCGCCCCACGGGGAGCGGGCAGCAGGCTTTGAGGGGGAAGCTCCCCGTCGGAGCTCTAACGGAGCAGGAGACCTGAATGGCAGCTAAGCAGACTGGTTCGATTGCGGTGGCGCTCGTGGTGGGCGCCGCCATCGGCTTCGTCGGCGGCCGGGCGGTGAGCCCGAAGACCGCGGAAGCCCCGGCGGCAGCAGCGGTGGCAGACGCCGCCAAGCCGACCCCGGCCCCCGCGGCTCGTCCCGGCGCGGCGGACACGCAGATCTTCAACGTGCCCTTCGACGACTTCCAGCCCACCAAGGGCGCGAAGGACGCGAAGGTCACGATCATCGAGGTCTCGGACTTCGAGTGCCCCTTCTGCAACCGCGTCAACCCGACGGTGAAGCAGATCCTCGAGGCCTACCCCAACGACGTGAAGATCGTCTGGGCGAACAACCCGCTCGGCTTCCACAAGAACGCCATGCCCGCCGCCAAGGCTGCCTACGCAGCCCACCAGCAGGGCAAGTTCTGGGAGTTCCACGACAAGGCGTTCGCCAACCAGCGCGCCCTGACCGCCGAGAACTTCGAGACCTGGGCGAAGGAGCTCGGCCTCGACATGGCCAAGTTCAAGGCCGACATGGCCTCGCCGAAGATCGAGGAGCAGATCAAGAAGGAGCAGGCCCTCTACACCTCGCGCGGCGCGCGTGGCACCCCGGGCTTCTTCATCAACGGCCGCCTCGTCTCGGGCGCCCAGCCCTTCGACAACTTCAAGCGGGTGATCGACGAGGAGATCAAGCGGGCCGACGCCGAGCTCGCCAAGGGCACCTCCAAGGATCAGCTCTACGGCAAGCTCATCGCCGGTGGCCTGACCACCCCGCCCGCTCCCGCCGCTCGCCCCGAGGCTGCTCCGGCCAAGCCGGTCTTCGTGGAGGTCCCCAAGGACGCTCCCACCAAGGGCCCCGCCGACGCCAAGGTCACGATCGTCGAGTTCTCCGAGTTCGAGTGCCCCTTCTGCTCGCGCGTCAACCCGACCGTGAAGCAGATCGAGGAGACCTACGGCAAGGACGTGCGCATCGTCTTCCGCCACCTCCCCCTGCCCTTCCACAAGAACGCCGTTCCTGCCGCCGAGGCCTCCATGGCCGCCCACGCGCAGGGCAAGTTCTGGGAGTTCCACGACAAGGCGTTCGCCAACCAGCGCGCCCTCACCCGTGAGAACTTCGAGAAGTGGGGCCAGGAGATCGGCCTCGACATGAAGAAGTTCAAGGCCGACCTCGACTCGGGCAAGTACAAGGCCCGCGTGGAGCAGGACCGCGCCTACGCCGGCACCGTCGGCGCCCGCGGCACCCCCGCCTTCTTCATCAACGGCAAGCTCGTCTCCGGTGCGCAGCCCTTCGACAACTTCAAGAAGGTCATCGACGAGGAGATCAAGCGCGCCGACGCCGAGATCGCCAAGGGCACCCCGAAGGCCCAGCTCTACCAGAAGCTCGCAGGCAACTAAGCCGGCAGCGCTCTTTTGAGCAGACGACGCCCCGCCAGGCCCTGTGCCGGCGGGGCGTCGCCGTTCCTGCTGCAGGTCTCGCGGGGACGAGAAGCCGTGGGCACGGAAAAGCCCCCGCGCCTCGTCTCAGGCAGCGGGGGCTTCGTCGATGCGAGGTGCCGCAGCGATCAGCCGCGGTTGTCCTTGTCGATCTCGAAGAGGCGGACGTAGCGGGTCTTGGCCCAGTCGGCGATCCGGTCTTCCTTGATCCGCTGGGTGCGGTCGGCGCCGATCTTCGCGCGCCAGAGATCGTTGCCGGCTGCGTCCACGGCCCAGAGGAAGAAGGTCGAGGTGACCTTGTCGGCGGCGCCGGCCTTGAGCGCCAGGAGCGCGGCCTCCGCCTCGACGTTGGCCTCGTCGGCGACCCACTTGATGTAGGTGACGACGTGGGGGCTGCCCGTGTCGACCTTGACCTCCTTGAGCTTGTCCTTGAAGGACGTGGCGGAGAGCGCGCCCTGCAGCGCCTCCTGCGACTTCTGGGCGACGCCCTTCTCGCCGCCTTCGGCCTCGACCTTGTCGAGGATCCGCTGGAGCTGGTCGCCCTTCATCTTGAAGTTCACCGAGGCGATCTTCGGGATGCGCTGGGCCTCGGGCATCTTCTGGACGCGCTCGTCCTTCAGGGCGTCGCGGGTCTCGAGGTAGGTCTTGAAGTCGTCCCGGTCGATGCCGAGGGCGAAGGCAGGCACTGCGGCGAGGATCGCGGCAGCAGCCACGACAAGGCGAATCATGCGAAACGTCACGCGGTTTCCTCCTCGGAAGGGCCGAGATACTAGCGACCGGCCGCACGCATGGTCAACGCCCGGGTACCGTCGTTCCGGCACCGGCGCTCCCACGATGTGGACGAAGTGCACGCCGAACCATTCACCACATCCTGCCCGGGGGCGCCGAAGGCCGGGCGCCTGCCCGCTTGACGGCCCGAGGGCCCTGAAACACCCTGCACCGGACGGGAGACGTTGCGATGAAGCAGTGCCATGCGTGCGGCGGTGAAGTCGTCATCCTCACCAGGATCGGAAGGCGGGATCTCTGCGACGGCTGCGGCGCCGACCTGCATTGTTGCAGGAATTGCCGGCACCACGACGTCTTCGCCCAGAACCAATGCCGCGAGCCCGGCACCGAGCCCGTGCGCGATCGCGACGCCGGCAACTTCTGCGACTTCTTCTCCTTCCGCGACGGCAGGCCCGGACACGAGGGCGAGGATCCGGCGGCCGCTGCGAAGGCGAAGCTCGAGGCGCTCTTCAAGAAATAAGGCTCAGGCCGCGTCGACCTGCTGCTCGCTGCGCCGCATCTCGTCCACGGTGGTGGAGCGGTTCCGGCCCATGCGCTTGCAGTGGTAGAGGCACTGGTCGGTCTTCTCGAAGAGCTCCTGCTTCACCTCCGAGACGTCCGGATAGGTGGCGATGCCGAGGCTCAACGTGCATTTGAGCGGACCGAGATCGGTCTGGAACTCGTGCTGCAGCACCGCCTCGCGGATGCGCTCGGCGATGATCTTGCCGCCGGCCATGTCGGTCTCGGGCAGCACGATCGCAAACTCCTCGCCGCCGTAGCGCGCCACGACGTCGGTGGAGCGAGCGCAGCGCTGGAGCAGCTTCGCCACGCCGCGGAGCACCGCGTCGCCGGTGGCGTGGCCGTAGGTGTCGTTCACCGATTTGAAGTGATCGATGTCGGTGAGGATGAGCGAGACCTTGCGCCCGGTGCGGGCGGCGCGGGCCAGCTCCTCGTCGAATTTGGCCTGGAAGGTGCGGTGGTTGAGCAGGCCGGTGAGGCCGTCGGTGGTGGCCATCCGCTCGGTCTGGGCGAAGAGGCGCGCCCGCAGGAAGGCCTCGCCTGCCTGCAGCGCGATCACCTGGAGCATGCGCACCGCGTCGCCGTCGAGGGCGCGCCGCCTGCGCGTCGCGCAGACGAGGGAGCCGATCGCCTCGCCACCCGCGCGCACCGGCACGATCTTCAGGGTCTGGAGCCCGCGCACCTGGGTGGCGGCGTCGAAGATCTGCGGTCGCTCGAGGAGCTTGAGCTCGCGCCCCGGCAGCACCGCCTCGTAGCGGATCGCGTTGGCCACGAGGCCGGTGTTGTCGCCGAATTCGTAACCCTGCAGCTGGGCGAACTTCTCCATGCCCGCCACCTTCTCCACCCGGTGGCGCACCCGCCCGTCGTCGTCCTCGAAGCGGGTGGTGAAGGCGACCAGATCGAGCTGCGTCACGCCGCGGGCGAGACGAATGGCGGTGTCGAGAACCTCGTCGATCTTCGAACAGCGGTTGAGTTCCTCGATCGCGGCGTAGAATTGCTCCTTCTCGTCGCGGGCGCGGCGGATGTAGCCCATCACCCGCTCGATCTCGATGGCGCGCAGCACCTCACGCGAGGTGGCGGCGAGGAGGCGTTCGTCGTCGTCGGAGAAGGGCGTCGCCTCGAGGCGATCGGCGACGAGCAGCCCGCGGACGAAGCCCTCGTCGTTCCCGGGCAGCCCGGCGCCGCGGCGATCGATCAGCGGCACCGCGAGCACGCTGCGCACCGCCTTGCGGCCGCCGTACCAGGTCACACCTTTGATCTCGCCGCAGAGGCGCATCGGCATCCGCCGCTTGAGCACCGCGCCCACGATCCCCTCGTGGGCCTCGAAGGGATCCCGGAGCACGTCGTCGGCGAGCGAGCGGCAGTCGTGGAGCTTGATCGTCCTGTCGTCCGGCGCGAGGAGGAAGACCGCGACGGTATGGGTGCGGAGCGCGCACTCCGCCACCTCGAGGGCGTTTCCCACCGCCTCCTCGACCTCCTTCACCGCCGCGGTGAGCCACTTCCCCTCGTCGACGGGCTCGTCCTCGCCGGCGTGGAGACCGAGCCGGTACTGGCGCGCCCGCTCCTGCACGTCGCGCAGGCGGGTGCGTTCGGCGAGGCGGCCGGTGGCGGCGCCGCCGAATTCCTGGGCGGCGAAGACCACCCGGTAGAGGCCGGCGAAGATCACGAGGAAGACGGCGTGGGAGAGGAGCGTCTCCCAGCGGCTCTCGAGCAGATCCGCCCCGGCGAAGATCGCCACGTCGAGGAGAACCGCGAAGGCGGTGAGGCCGATGCCGACCCGCGCCGGCAGGAAGGCGACGAGGAAGGCCATCAGCAGGTAGAGCACCGGATGGAGCGGGCTGTCGACGCCGCCCAGCGGCTGCGCCAGGGCGTGGCCCGCCACGAGGAGGAGCGCGCCGATCTCGGCCTCCTCCCACGCGGTCGAGGGGATCTCCCGCGCCACCCGCTGCACCCGGCGCCAGCCGAGGAAGGTAATCGAGGCGAGGAGCGCGAGGAGCAGCAATCCCTGCTGCAGCCCGAGGGCGGCGAGGTCGGAGAAGCGCCCGCCTGCCACGGCCCACGCGGCGAGGAGTCCCACCAGCGCAGGCAGGACACGCGCCACGGTGCGCAGGGCTCTACGGGCGGGCGGCTTCATCCCCCTCCTCCTCCAGGCGGAAGATCACTTCCCCCGGCCGAACCAGCCCGAGCTCCTCCCGCGCCGCTCGTTCGAGCGCCGCGGGATCGTCCGCCAGCAGCTCCAGCTCCCGGCGCAGCACCTCGTTCTTCGCGCGCAGGCCACCGTTGCGCTCGTGCACCTGCTCGAGGTCGTCCGCGAGCCTGCGCGTGTGGCGCAGGCCCCGCGGATCGGCGGCGAGCCAGATCAGCGCGGAGACGGTGACGGCTGCGAGCAGCAGGTAGCGAAGGGGCGGCATGGGCGGACTCGGGTGATATCACCCCATGCTTACGCCCGCTGGCAGGGGTGCCGCAAACCGAGGGCTGTGGAGAAAGCCCCGCCCGTCAGTCCGTGCGGCTGCGGACCTCGCGGGCCCGGGTCATCAGCAGCTCGGTGTCGACGAGCCCCTGGATCACCGCCGAGGGGCGCCCGTCGCCGTCGAGGAAGATCACCGAGGGAAGCGACGGGATCCTGCCGAAGGGGCTCCGCCCCTCGGCGATGGCGCCGCCGCCGAGCAGCACCGGATAGGGAGGCTCGGTGGCCTGCACGTAGGGGGCGACGGTCTTGTTCCCCGCCACGTCGAGGGCGACGCCGATCACCTCGATCCCCTCGCGCGGACCGATGCGCGCCGCCTCGGCGACGAAGGGCTCCATCGCCTGGCAGGGCACGCACCAGGTGCTGAAGAAGAAGACGATGGTCGCCTCGCTGCGCCGATCGGCGAAGGACCAGGGCCTGCCGTCGATCGCCCGGGGCAGCGCGATGTTCACGGGCTCCGGGAGCCGGGACTGGTCGCGGCAGGCGGCGCTGGTGCAGAGGACGGCGAGGAGGAGCAGGACGGACCGCATCGAGCCCATAGTGGGCCGTGCACGCCGCCTTGTCACCGTCGGAGCGTGGGAAGGAGTCGGTCCGGCAGGCGCCGGCCCGACTCCTTCGCTCGCGCTCCGCGCGAGAAACGCTCCTGCTTGCGATCGCTCCGCCTTCGGCTTCGCTGGAGAGCTTGTTTCACAAAACTCTTCAGTCCTCGATCTGCGCGTGGAGGAAGGGCCCCTGCGCCGCGCGCCAGCTCCGCGCGCCGCGCCGGGCAGCGGCGGCTGCGCCGGCGGCGAGCCCGACGGCGCAGGCGTGGTGGACGTTGTCGTGCACGTAGAGCGCGTGGCGCCCTGCCGGGTAGAGCCCCTCCACCTCCGCCAGCGCGTCGAGGGCGCCGTCGCGCACCGGGCCGTAGCCCTTGCGGTAGATCGGATAGGCAGAGGCGATCCGGTGGGCCACCTGTCCCAGCACCGGCGCCTGCCCCATCCCTGCCCGCTCCAGCGCGGGCCGCACCCGCGCCGCGAGGGCCTCGGCGCTCGCCGTCCAGATCGCGTCGCCCACGGTGCAGGGGATGTCGAAGCCGACCAGGGTGCGTCCGGCGGGTCCCGCGCCGCCGGAGAAGCCCTTCATCTCGAAGAGGCGGTTGGCGACGATCGCCTCGTCGGCGAAATAGTGCACGTCGTGGGCGCTGCCCCGATCGATCCCGAGGGTGAGGTAGAGGAGCACCAGGGATCGGAAGGCTAGCCCCGCTGCAGCGTCCTCCCGTCCGGTCCACCTGCAGAGGAGCGGCAGCGGCGCCGTGGCCACCACCGCATCGCTCTCGATCGAGGTGCCGGCGGCGCGGACTCCGACCACCCGGTCGCCTGCGAGGACGAGCCCCTCCACCGGCGTGGCGCAGCGGATCTCGCCGCCAGCGGCCCGGATCCGGTCGGCGAGCCCCTCGGCGAGATCACCTGCGCCGCGCTGCGGGTAGAAGAAGCTGCGGCCGCCGCCCTTCCCCTTCGAAAGCGCCGCCCGCAGCACCGCGCCCAGGGATCCCTTCTGCACCCGCGCGGCGCCGAGGGCCACGTCGAGCTCCGTCGGATCGACGCCCCACACCTTGCGGGCTGCGGGTTCGTAGAGCACCCGCGCCGCGTGGCGGCCGAGACGCCGCGCCGCTTCGCCGGCGAAGTGGTTGCCCGCGGGCTTCGCCACCTGCGCCGCGAGGGCGGAGAGGCCGTGGCGGGCTGCGCCACCGAGCCCGAGTCCGCGAAGGAGCCCTGCGAGCGAGAGCGGATAGGGCAGCTTCCTGCCGCCGAGGTGGACGACGCCGCTCCGGGCCCGCTCCCGCAGGGCGCCACCGAGGGCGGCGGTGTAGAGGTCGAGCACCTCGGGCGAGGCGGCGCGGTGGAGCCGGTGCGGACCGTAATCGGCCCGGAAGCCGTCGAGGTCGAAGGAGCCGGCGAGACCACCGGGGCCGGCCTGCGCCTCGAGCACGAGGGGGCGCTGCCCCGCCCTGCACAGGGCCCAGGCAGCGGCGAGGCCCGCGGGCCCGGCGCCGATGACCACCGGCCGCATCAGGGCTGCACCGCCTCCCGGGCGGGAAGCGCCCGGGGCGCGTGGCCCCTGCGCAGCCAGCCGATCCCGCGGAGAACGGTGCGGCCCATCAGCCAGGTGTCCCGCACCGGCCGCCACTTCGAGTGGCCGGAACGCCGGTGGTAGGTGATGGGCAGGAAGAGCGGCGCGTCCCCCTCCGCAGCGAGGCCGAGGGTGAGGGTGGTGGTGAGCGAGAAGCGGTCGGGGAGGATCGGCGCCAGCGCGAGCAGGTCGGCGGTGCGCAGCACCCGCAGCCCCGAGTTGAGATCGGGGACCGCCACGCCGGCGCCGATCCGCACCGCGAGGCGGAACGCCCCCTTGATCGCGCTGCGCAGGAAGGGCTCCGCGGCGCCGACCGCGGGCCTGGCGCCGATGGCCTGCCGGGCGCCGCCGCGCACCGCCGCGACGAGGGGCGGCAGCGCTTCCGCCGGGTAGGTGCCGTCTGCGTCGAGGATGGCGAGGAGCTCGCCCCGGGCCACCTGCGCGCCGCGCTTGATCGCGGCGCCGTAGCCGATCCCTTCGGTGCGGAGCACCCGCGCGCCGGCGCCTGCTGCGGCGGCGCCGGTGCCGTCGGAGGAGCCGTCGTCGACGACCACCACCTCGTGCGCTTCCGCTGCGAGAACCGCGCGGACGGCGGCCACCACCTCCGCCACCGAGGCGACCTCGTCGCGGGCGGGGATCACCACCGAGATCACGCGCCGGCTCCGTCGCGCTGCACCCGCTGCGGCAGCCGGGTCCACATCTCCCAGAGCGGCCAGAGGGTCATCGGCAGCCAGCCGATGGTGGCGGCGATCACCGAGAGCGGCATCAGCGGCGACCACGCGGCGCCGCCGAAGCGGACGAGGAGCGGCGCGAGCAGGTGGACGAAGGTGCCCACCGAGGCCACGAGGATCACCACGATCTTCAGCCGGAGCGAGAGCGCGGTGAGCATGAAGAGGTGGCCCACGATGAGGAGGACCACCGGCACGGTGAAGAGATGGAAGTGGAAGGTCTCGAGGACCTGCCGCGGGGATTTCTCGAGGTGGAGGCCACCGGCGGTGGCTGCTGGGGCAGGCACATCGCCCGGCAGCTCCCCGGGCAGATCGAGCGCGGGCCCGCCCTCCTCCGGCAGCTCGAGCGCAGGCCCGCCGGCGCCCTCCGCAGCGGCGCCCGCCTCGTCGCCGAGGTAGTAGCGCGCGGCGGCGTCGCCCCCCAGCGATCCGAAGGAATCCTCGTAGAGCCACACCGACGAGGCGATGCCGCCCACGAGGAAGACGAGGAAGGCGGTGTAGAGCACCCGCGCCTCGAGGGAGAGCCGGTCGATGGGAAAGGGCCTGGCGAACTGCCGCACGTGCGCTACCCCTTCGTCCCTGCTGCTTCGTCCTGCTTGCCGGCGATGGCTGCGGGCTTGATCACCAGCTCCTCGACCAGCGCGATGGCGCGGCGCACGCCGACTGCCATCGAGCGGGAGGAGATGGTGGCGCCGGTGACCACGTCGATGTCCTGACCGGCGCGGACCACGTCCTTGCCGGTCTTGCCTGCGAACTGGGCGCGGAAGCGGCTGTCGGTGATCTCGTCGCCGTAGCCCTCGCGGTAGACCATCACCTCGTGCCGCTCCACCACGCCGGTCGGCGAGAACTTCACCGCGAAAGTGATCGGCTCGTGCTGGCCGCGCTCGTCGTCGATGAGGGCGTAGCCGTCGATCCGCTCGCCGGTGAGGGCGACGAAGACCACGTACTCCCGCCGGGCCGGCGTGTAGCCGAGCCGCTTCTCGAGGACCCGCTGCTGCGAGGGGTCGAGCAGGATCTTGCGGTAGGTGACCCGCTCGCTCTTCGGGAAGAACGCCTTGAGGAGCTGCGGGGTGGTGAAATAGGTCCCCGCCGCGCCGGCGCTGCCGGGCACGATCGAGGCGACGAGAAGGAGGACGAGGGCAAGGAGGCGCATCGGCGCCGGGTGCTCTATCACGCTTCTTCCTCCCGTACACGTTGCAGCAGGGGCGTTCTCGATGCGGTTCACGGCAGCTCCCGGAGGGCCTCGTCGAGGGCGTCACGCAGATGCGCGCGCCAATCGCTCCCGGCCCGGTAAGTGGTGACCCGGGTGACGCCCCGGTGTTCGCCCGCCCAGAGGAGCGCGCCGCCTGCATCCACCAGGAATGCCTGCAGCTCGATCTCCGTACGGCCGAGCATGCGCAAAGATTCCAGATCCATCCGCTCGAGCTCGACGAGGAGCGCCGCGTCCCTGCCGGCACCGGCGGCGATGGCAGCGGCGCGGTTGCAACTCGCCACCGGCATCTCCGCCCCGGTGCAGCCCGGCGCCTGCGCGCCCTGCGGCGCCTCCGCCCGCCCGATCACCGCCGCCGCGTAGCCCCGCGCCTGCAGGGCCCGCTGCGCCTCCCTGGCGAGGAGCCCCGCGGGAGACTCGACCCCGGCCACGTCGTCGACGACGTTCTGCGCTGCAGGCAGCTGCACCGCGGAGCGCACCACCACCGCCACGTCGCGGGGCCGCTCGCCAGCGAGCGTGCCCCGCTGCGTCGCGCAGCCGGCGCCCAGGAGCGCGAGGGTTAGAAGAGGTAGGCGACCGAGCCGATGTAGGTCCACGAGGAATCCCCGAAGAAATCGCCGTCCCAGAGATGCGGCTGATCGCCGCCGGCGCCGTTCTCCTGGAAATAGAAGGCGTTCTTGATCACGTAGGGCGGCAGGGGCCGGAAATTGAGGCCCAGGGTGAGCCGGGCCGCGTCGCCCTCGGCGGTGACGAAGTCGGTGTCGGTGTCCTTCTCCTCGTAGCGGAGCGAGGCGGTGAAATGCCCCTCGGTCCACTCGTCGGGCAGCGCCCGGAAGAAGGGCTCGATCCGGAAGCGGTAGTCGGCCTGGGCGTAGTACCCGAACATCCCCTCGGGCACGCGGTCGCGGGTGTTGGCGGGGGAACCGTCGGGGAAGCCCTGCACGAAGCCTTCGTCGACCGCTGCGTAGACCACCTCGCCGTGCAGGTCGAGGGGGCCCACCCGCCAGAAGACGTCGCCGTTCACCATGTTGACCCGGTTGTTCAGCTGGTCGTAGGCGCCGGTGTAGCCGGAGAGGCCGAGCTCGAGGTTGAGCAGCGGCAGGAAGGCGACCCGGCCGACGATCGCCTTGTCGTCGTTGTTGTCCTCGAGGTTCGAGCCGCGGGCGCCGCGGAAGCCGAGGCCGTCGGTGATCCGGGCGTCGAGGCCGTTGATCGCGTAGAGCTCGTAGTTGAGCTTCATCCCGGCGCCCAGGTCGAATTCGCCGAGGAAGCCGACGCCCGACTCGAACCAGGTGGACGGGACGATCGTGGTGTAGGCGATCGGCCGATCGGGGAGCTCCTGCGCCGGCGCGTCGTGGCGCAGGTTGTAGGAACCCACCGGCACGAGGATCACGCCGGCGCGGAAGACGAGCCACTCGGCGATCTCGAGATCGACCACCGAGAACTCGAGGAGCACCTCGCCGAAGGTGAGGACGCCGTCGCGCTTGAGCGGGCTGCCGGCCCACTCGAACTCGACCTCGGTGGCGGTGGAGATCCGCTCGGAGATCTGGCTGTAGATGAAGACGACGTAGCGGTGGTTCCGGAAGGTGCTCACGCCCTCCTCCGGGACCACGAAGTCGTGCTCGCCGTAGCCGCCGATGGTGGTGCGGTCGAGGATCGCCGCCGCCCGCTCGCCCAGGGTGGTGCCGGGATCGAGGCGGTACTCGAAGTTCTCCACCTCGGCCCGGCGGGCCGGGCCCGGAAGTGAAGGCTGCAGGCCGGAGGAGGTGTCGAGCCCCTCGAGCTCGAGGGCGGGGCCGGATTCCTCCGGCGCTTGATCGGAGGCGGCGCCGCCTTCGGTACCGGCGTCGGGAGGCGGCGCCTCCTCTTCCTCCTGCTGCGCGAAGGCGGCGGCAGGTGCGAGGAGCGCGAGGGCGAGCAGGATGTGGATCGAGCGAAGCAAGACGTTCCCCTCCCGGGAGTGGGCCCCGGTCGCCGGGGATCGCCTCAGGCGATCCCCGGGTGCAGCAGCTACGGGGGAAGGCGTCGCCCTCCCCCGCGAATCGGCGGATCAGCCCTTGACGTCGATGCCGTAGATCGACTCGACCGTCTCGAGGAAGCCGGCGCCGTCGAAGGTGGCGATCCAACTGGTGTCGCCGGCTGCCACCTTGCTCATCGCGTCATCGAGGGCGGCGCGGAAGTCGGCGGCGAACTGCTGCTCCTCGGTGGTGCCGCTGGCCAGGTAGGGCTCGACGATGTCGAAGAAGCCGTCGGCCTCCCAGATCTTGATGGCGGCGGTGTCGGCGTCGGCCTTGTCCGCCTCGAACTCGATGAGCTCGTGGCCGATCGAGTAGGCCATCACCAGCTGCAGGCGCGCGTCGATCTGGTCGACGATGTCGTCGTAGGTCGCGTCGGTGCCCATCTCGATGGTGTCGGTGCCTGCGGCGGCGAGGGCGTCGGCGAGGGCGCACTTGCCGTCGAGGACGAGGGCGAAGAGCTCGCTGGCCAGGGTGGTGTCGTTGTTGCCGTCGCGCTTGGCGGCGAGGCGGGCGAGGCCGCGGCGGCTGGCGTCGGTGTCGGTGTTGCCGGAGCCGTAGTAGCCGAACGCCTCGTCGTAGTGCTTCTTCGAGGGCTCGTAGAGCTCGTACATCACCGAGAGATAGAGGAAGCGGTAGATGCCGCTCTTCTCGAAGGTCTGCTTGGCGAGGTTCGCCTCGAGGGCGGTGGTGGCAGCGGCGAGGTCGTCGATGGCGCCGACGATGGCGTCGTCGATCGCCGGGCCGACCATCGCCGCGTCGTCGGTGAGGTGGACGTCCTGGCGACCCTGCACCTTGGCGCGGAGGTTGTGGTCGGTGCTCTCGTAGATCGCCCGGACCTCGGCGGCCTTCGCCGCTGCGGTGGTCGGATCGGCCTGGACGGCGGCGAAGAGCGCGAGCATCTCGTCGATCGCGCCCAGGCGCTTGTCCTGGGGCTCGTGGTTCACCGGATCGAAGGCGACGTACTGCGCCTGGCCCTCGCACTGCTCGGTGCCGGGGTTCTGCTGCTCGTCGCCGTCGTCCTCGGAACCGCAGCCCACGGAGGTGAGGGCCAGGAGCGCTGCTGCCAGGTACTTGATTCGCATTTTCAGTCTCCAGCTAAGGAAGCGTTTGCCCGCTCGCTGCTCACGGCGGACGATGTCGAGCCGGTGGAAGCCACCGGGAGGTCAACCCGGCTTCGGGCCGGGCAAGAGGGTTGGATCACTCGGCCACCGTGGCCGGATCGACGCAGCGGTTGCGCAGGCAGGAGAGCCCGCTGCCGCACTGCTGGTCGGTGTCGCAGCAGACCGAGATGCAGGCGCAGCAATCCGCCGGCGGGTTGGTGCCGAGGCAGGCGAAATCGGTGCTGCATCCCGGCTCGTCGACACAGACCACGCCCTTGGGCGCGTTCGACTCGCCGACGTAGGTGACGGTGCCGTAGTAGGAATCGACGATCTTCCGCCCCGGCTCGCCCATGTTGGTGTCGAAGAACTCGTACTCCCCTGCTGCGGGGAAGGTGTAGCGCCAGAAGGAGAAGGTCTCTCCCGCCTCGGTAGCGGTGTTGTAGGGCGTCACCAGGTTCGGGCTGAACATCGGCGCCGGCGCATCGAGGGCGGTGACGTTGGCGGGCACCGTCGGCAGGTAGTTGCGGAACTCGGCGGTGTCGCCCGGGCGGATCGGCAGGCCGCTCGCCGCCTGGATCGAACCGGGGCTGCCGCCCTCCGGCAGATCGATCCGGTAGCGCTGCCCCACGCAGAGCGGGGTGATGGTGCGGTACTGGCCCATCACGATCCGGTTGAGCGAGACGGTCACGCGCGGGGCCGCCTCGGCGGAGGCCTGCACCTCGGGGACGTCGGAGGTGGGCCCCTTGCAGCCCGCCATCGCCAGCGCGAGGGCCACGAGCGCAGTGGTACGAATCACGGAAGTTCCCCTCCGCCCGCGACTGCGGGCAGGTAGCGATAGAGCACGATCGGATTGGCGTGGGCGCGGACGAGGCGGCTGGTGGAGAAGCGCGCCACCTCCTCGAGCTGCGGCCGCAGCCGCTCGTAGCCGGGCGCTGCGCTGCTCACGTAGACCTGCACCCCTGCCTGCGCAAGACGGCCTGCAGCTGCGGCGAGTTCGTCGCCGCCGGCGAGCCTGCCGGCCCGATACTGCGGCGCGTAGCGCTCGAAGAGCCGCGCCTCCTCGCCGGTGAAATAGCTGGCCCCTGCAGGCGGCAGCGCCGCTGCCACGTGCTGGACGAGCTGCGCGCCGGGCGTGGGCACCCGGCCCTGCTCCCTGGCGAGCGGCAAGGCCACCACGGCGAGCAGCAGCGCGAGCGCCCCTGCCATCGCGGGAGCGAGGTCGCTGCGCCACCGGGCGACGGCCCCTGGCAGCAGCGCGACGAGGAGCGCCGCAGCGGCGAGGAGCGGCAGCACGTGGCGCGCCTTGATCAGATTCTGGCCGAGGAAGGCCCAGGCGCCGTAGGGCAGCGCCACCAGGAGCGCGGCCCGCAGCGGCAGCGAGGTGGGCTGCCGCGCCGCAACGAGCGCCACCGCACCAGCACCGAGGAGCAGCGCGAGGAGGATGCGCGCCGGCTCGACGGCGCCGCTCCAGGGCAGGCCGAGGCCCGCTGCGCCGAGATCGAAGCCGAGCCAGGTGAGGCGTTCGGCGAGCTCCGGCCGCACGATCACGGTGCCGCCCCACTCGCCAGCATGGCCCGCGAGGAAGTGGCCGGCGATCTCGACGAAGCGCGCGGGGCCCACCATCAGGACGAGGGGCGCCAGCCAGAGGCCGGTGCCGAGGGTGAGGCCGGCGATCCAGCGCAGCCGCAGCCCCGCGGCGAAGAGGAGCGGCAGCGCCACCAGGGCCGGCAGATAGGAGGGCCGGATCCCGAGGGTGAGCCCCGCCACCATACCGGCGGCCAGAGGACCGACGCCCTTCCCTGCAGCAGCGGCCAGCGCAGCTGCCAGGGCGAGGACCAGCGCGGCGAAGCCGGCGCCGTCTGAATGGGGCAGCGCGCCCTGGAGCACCGCCAACGGCGCGAAGCCGACCACCGCAGCTGCCGCGAAGGCGCCGGCCTCCCCCACCTGGCGGCGGAGGACGGCGCCGAGGCCTGCCACCGCGGCGACGCCGAGGAGGAGCCCCGGCGCAGCGAGGGCGGCGACCTCGCCGAGGCCCGTCGCTGCGAAGGCCCGCGCCAGGAAGACGTAGACGGGATAGCCGGGGAAATGGGGCTGCTGCGAGGCGAGATCGAAGGAGGTGAGCGCGCGCGCGAAGTTCACCGCGTCGAGGTCGGGAAGCGCAGGCGGAAGCGCCGCCAGCCGCAACGCGGCTGCGCCTCCCACCAATGCCGCCCATGCGACGATGTAAACGCTTTTGCGCTTCACTCTCAAAATCCCGGCAAGAAAGAGAGCGGCTCGTCACCGCTCGCCTCCTGCAGTGCAGGAGCGTTCTCGTCTCTTCAGGGCAACCGCACCCGGATCCCCGTGGCGATCTCGCGGTCCAGCGCCAGCGTCGTCTCGCCCACGTCCAATACGAACGTGGGACGGCGCTGCCTTAGCACGACTTCGCACCCGGCCACCAGCCCCAACGACGCGAGCCGGTCCGATCGCACGGGGTTCTCCACCGAGACCGCGTCGACGACGAGGAAGACGCCCACCGGCGCCTCGGTGACCGGCACGGCGGCCCCAGCTGCTGCCTGCTTGCGCGGGCGAAAGGCGGAGAGGAGTCCCATCGTCAGGCGTCCTTGCGGCTCTTCAGCCACTTCGCGAGCTTGCCGGCGAGGCCGGCGCTGGTGCGGGGAAAGGAGTAGCCGCAGCCCGGGCAGCAGACGGTGCTGCAGCCCTTCGCCAGCGGGCAGCTCGGCCTGCAGCCGAGCCCGTCCGCGTCGAAGGTGGTGCTGCAGAGCGGGCAGGCTTCGATGCTTTCGCTCATCCCATCACCCAGTGCATGAGCACGTTGACGACGCCGCCGACGGCGACGGCGAACGGGAAGATGAACGCCACCATGGCGAGGCCGGTCTTGAGCCCCCGCTCCTTCACGATCATGAAGAAGTTCGCGATGCAGGGGACGAAGAGCGTGATCACGGTCATCGCCACCACCACCTGGATCTCGCCCTCCACGCCGAGGGTGCCTGCGCGCATCCGCTCGTTGAAGAGGTCGAAGAGGCCGGCGGCGCCGTAATCCCGGCGGAGGAAGCCGATCACGAAGGAGACACCCGCCTCCTTCGGCAGCCCGAGCACGCCGGTGACCACCGGCTCCACCGCGCGGATCACCAGGGGCAGGAGCTGCAGCCTGTCGAAGACCCAGAGGACGAAGGTGCCGAGCAGGAAGAGCGGCAGCGCCTCCTTGAGGTACCACTCGATCCGCGCCACCACCTTCACCAGGATGTTGGAGAGCTGGGGCCTGCGGATCGGCGGGAGCTCGAGGAGGAAGTCGGAGCTCTCGCCGGGGAGCACCTTCGAGGAGAGCCAGCCCACCAGCAGGATCGTGCCGAGGACGCTGCCCGACCAGAAGAGCGCGCCGGTGAGCGAGATCCCGGAGAGCATGCCGAGGATCACGCCGAGCTGCGCCGAGCAGGGCACGCCGAGGGCGAGGAGGAGCGTGACGATCACCCGCTCCTTCTTCGTCTCCATGATCCGGGCGGTCATCGTCGCCATGGTGTCGCAGCCAAGGCCGAGCACCATCGGCAGCACCGCCTTGCCGTTGAGCCCCATCGCCTTCATCGCCTTGTTCGCCACTACGGCGAGACGGGGCAGGTAGCCCGAGTCCTCCATGATCGAGAAGGCGATGAAGAAGGTGGTGACGATCGGCAGCACGATGGCGATGCCGTAGGAGAGCGCCATCGAGACCAGGCCGTACTGGCCGATGAGGAAGCCGCTCGATTCGTCGACCGGCACGCCGGGCGGCCCGGCGAGGAACTCCTGCACCACGCCGGAGGGCACCACCGCGCGGATCGCCGCGTCGGTCCAGGGGACCACGTATTCGGCGAAGAAGACGCTCTCGAGCCAGTCGACCATGATGCCGGCGCCGAGGACGCCGACGAAGTAGTAGGCGGCGAGGAGGACCGCGGCGAGGACGAAGAAGCCGCCGACCGGATGGACCGAGGCGTCGCCGACGAAGCGGGCGAACCTGGCGCCGGAGCCCTGCGGCGCACCGCGGCGCATCACGTGGGCGGCGAGGCGATCGGCGGTCTCGAGGCGGGCGCGGCCGAGGAGCGTCCGCAGCGGCTGCGGGATCGCTGCGGCGAGGAGGCCCCGCTCCTTCTCCACGACGGCCCGGGTCTCGGCGTCGAGGTTCGCCTTCGCCCACGCCTCCATCGAATCGTCGGCGAGGAGGAGGAGCGCGAGGGCCCGGCGGGAGATGCCGGTCTCGGGCAGCACCGGGAGCAGCCGGGCCACCGCGCTCTCCACCGGCGGCGCGTAGGCGATCTGCAGCGAGGCGGGACGGGCGGCGGGGACTGCGGCGACGAGCTGCTCGATCCCCTCCTTCACCACCGCCACCGTGCCCACCACCTCGACGCCGAGGGCCTTCGCGAGCTCCCCCGGATCGATGCCGATGCCGCGGCTCCGGGCCTCGTCGAGCATGTTGAGGGCGAGGACGAAGGGCACCCCCGCCTCGGCGAGCTGCACCGAGAGGAGGAGCGCGCGGCGCAGGTTCTTGGCGTCGCTGACCTGCACCACCGTCGCGCCGCGCTCGGCGACGAGGATGTCGCGGGCTACCGCCTCGTCCTCGCTCATGGCGAGGAGGTTGTTGGTGCCCGGGGTGTCGATCACCTGGTACTCGGCGCCACCGAAGTGTGCCTTGCCGCGGGTGAGCTCCACCGTGGTGCCGGGGTAGTTGGAGACCTGGGCATAGCGGCCGGTGAGCGCGCCGAAGACCACGCTCTTGCCGACGTTGGGATTTCCGACGAGGAGGAGCCGGGAGGAGGCCGGGCCCGCGTCGCCGCGCGGGGGTTCTACCGGGAGCGGAGCGGACACCTATGCCCTCGCCTTCCTGCATTTCGAGCAGCGACCGTAGAGTTCCATCTTGTGGTGGCTCACCTGGAAGCCGTGCCGCTTCGCCACCGCGAGCTGGAGCTTCTCGATCTCGTCGTTCTCGAACTCGACGATGAAGCCGCAGCTGGTGCAGATCAGGTGGTCGTGGTGATCGCCAGCGGTCTCGTAGCGGGTCTGGCCGTCGCCGAAGTGCCGGGGCTGCGCCAGCCCGCACTCGGTGAGGAGCTTCATCGTCCGGTAGACCGTGGCGGCGGAGATCCGGCGGTCCTGCTCGCGGACCCGGGCGAGGAGCTGCTCGACGTTCAGGTGCCCACCGGTGGAGAAGAAGGTGTCGACGATGAGGGTGCGCTGCCTCGTCGACTTGAGGCCCTTCTCCGCGATGTAGCGGTTGAGGACCTCCATCGGCTCGAGCGTCCGCTCCGTATGCTGCGTCACCGGCTGGCCTTTCACGCTGCGAAAATGAAAACCGTTATCAACTCCATATGGCTACTAACACCCGCCGAATCGCTGGTCAACGGGAAGCCTGCGGGGAACGGCTTGACACCACCCCCCTTGGCGCGGATCTTCCGCGCCCCATGCTCCTCCGCGACCCTGCCGAGATCCCCGCCCCCGTCGCCATCGCCCTCGCCGACTTCTGCCGGCGCGCCGACAGGCCCTCCTCTGCCGAAGAGGTCCGCCAGGCCCTCGCCCGGCTCTCGCCCGACGAGGACCGGACGGTTCTCGGCATCTGCAAGGGCGAGCCCCCTGCCCGGCCGCTCTCGCCCCATGCGGTGATCGATCTGGTCCGCGGTCTGCCCGCTGCGGAGGCAGCCCGCCTCGAGGAAGCGGGCGCCTACGAGGCGATCGCCGCCGAAGCAGCCGCAGAGGCAGGCAGCGCCCGCCCCGTCCTCGCAGGCTTCGCTGCGTCGGTGGCAGCGGCGCAGGTGGAAGAGGATGAGGAGGCGGCGGAGGCTGAGGAGAGCCCCTTCGCCCCGGGCGCGGATCAGCAGCGGGCCCGGATCCGCGAGGCGGTGGCGCGGGCCGCTGGCGATCTGGAGAAGGCGGCGGACGAGCTCGGCCTCGAGGACGCCGCAGCGCTCCGCAAGCTGGCGGGCAAGCTCGGCGTGCTCGAGGAACTCCTCGCCGCTGGCGAGAAGGCCCCCGCCGCAGCGAAGAAGGCCACCCGGAAGAAGAAGGCGGAGAGCGCGGCGGCGCCCCTGCGCCGGACCCGCGCCGAGGCGGAGGCCCTCAAGGCAGAGCGGGCCAGGCGGGAGGAGCCGGAGGAGGAAGCGGCCCCCGCCCCGCGCCCGGGCCGCACCCCCGGCGTCCCGGAATTCGGCAGGTACGTCACCGGCCAGGCGGCGCGCCGTCCCTTCGCCGAGCTCGAGGCCCGCGAGGGAAGTGAGGTGCTCGAGGGGCTGGTCTCGGAGCTGCGGGGCAACCGCCGGCAGATCGTCGAGCGGCTCGGGACCCTCTACGCCCGCAACGACGGCAGGCCCATCGGCGAGGGCGATCTCGATCGCCTCCTCGGCAAGCATCACCTCGACGGCTGGTTCGAGAAGGTCGAGGCCGAGAACCTGAAGCTCCTGCTCCGCCAGCACCGCGGCTTCCTGCCCGGCATGCTCCGCACGCTCCAGCTCGAGCCGCGGGAGCTGCAGCAGCTCCTCCGCAAGCACCACCTCGAGGGCGACGTGCGCGAGCTCAAGGAGCGCACCCGCGAGGAGGCCCGGGCGGATCGCCCGCTGCCCGAGCGGATCGTGCTGGCGGCGGAGAAGGACGAACAGCTCCGCGACGCAGGTGTGCTCGAGGATCTCGACGATCGGAACCTCGCCGAGCTCCGCCCCGCCATCGAGGCGGTGGCTGCCGAGGGCAGCAGCACCGAGCCCACCGTGGTCGTGGAGCTGGCGCGACGCCGGATGGAGATCGAGCCGCGGGTGTGGCGCAAGGCGCTGCGCCGCTACCGGCTCGCGCACATCGCCGCTGCGATCCTCGGGGTGCCGCCGCCGGAGGAGCCGCGGGCGAGCCGCACCACCGGCCCGGTGGAGCGCGAGGCCGCAGCCCGGACCAACCTGCCGGTGCGGCCGCGCTTCGGCGAGCCGCGCCGAGAGGTGCGGGTGATGCGCATCGGCGCAGCGGGCCCGGCGGAGGCACCGTCCCGACCCGCAGCCCCCCCGCGGATGGGCAGGCCCGGCGGCGGCGATCGGCAGCAGCGCCCCTTCGCTGCAGGCGGCGAGCGTCCCCCGCGACGCTTCGGCGCCGAAGGACCGCGCCGTGCCGAGAGCTTCGAGCGCCCGCCGCGCCGTTTTGGCGAGGAGGGGCCGCGTCGTCCCGAGGGAGGCGCACGTCCGCCCAGGCGCTTCGGCGGGGAAGGCCCGCGCCGCGCGGAGAGCTTCGAGCGTCCGCCCCGCCGCTTCGGCGACGAGGGGCCGCGCCGTCCCGAGGGTGGCGCGCCTCCGCCCCGGCGCTTCGACGCGGAGGGGCCGCGTCGCTTCGAGGGTGGCGCCCGTCCGCCCCGCCGCTTCGGCGACGAGGGGCCGCGTCGCTTCGAGGGCGGCGCTCGTCCGCCCCGCCGCTTCGGCGACGAAGGCCCGCGCCGTCCCGGCGGCGACGCCCGTCCGCCCCGCCGCTTCGGCGACGAAGGCCCGCGCCGTCCCGGCGGCGACGCCCGCCCGCCCCGCCGCTTCGGCGACGAAGGCCCGCGCCGTCCCGGCGGCGACGCCCGCCCGCCCCGCCGCTTCGGCGACGAAGGCCAGCCTGCGGGAAGGCCCGC
>NZ_JAWLCN010000007.1:102655-240596 GCF_041687135.1 Vulgatibacter sp.
GCGCCCCGGTGCACCATCGCGCCCCGGTGCACCATCGCGCCCCGGTGCACCATCGCGCCCCGGTGCACCATCGCGCCCCGGTGCACCATCGCGCCCCGGTGCACCATCGCGCCCCGGCGCCCCATCACGTCCCGGTGCACCGAGGCGGCCCGGCGGCAAGCCGGGCGGTGGGAAGAAGCGGAGCTGAAGCAGCGGTTCCCCTTCCGTTCAGCCCCTTGCACCACGGTTCAACCCCAACTACGTTCCGACGCCCTATGCCCATCTACGAGTACGGTTGCGAGAAGTGCGGCAACACCACCGAGCTGATGCAGAAGATCTCCGACCCCGCGCCGGAGGCCTGCCCGTCCTGCGGCGAGACCGGGTCGATGAGTCGCCTGGTCAGCCGCAGCTCGTTCCAGCTCAAAGGTGGCGGCTGGTACAAGGATCTCTACAGCTCCACGAAGAAGTCCGGCGGCGGCGAGTCCGGTGGCGGGAGCAGCTCCGCGGCCTGAGCGCAGGCACGTTGCCGAGCGAAGGGGGTCGGCGCCGCCGGCCCCTTTCTGCGTCCCTGGCGCCCCCTGCCGATCAGCCGACAAATTTCGTGCAGCAAGCTATGGACAGCAAAGAACCGATCCGGTAGAATGACTTAGGCGCAAAGCTTAGTCGGGCATTTGATGGATTGTCCTGTCCGGGGTTAGTGTTGGCCCGGGAGACGGGATAGATTCCCCCCCGTCACCCGACCTACGTGCGCTCACGACCCTCTTCTCGCCGCCCCGATACCGCACCGCACGATCCCATCGTCGCCGGTGCCCCCGTCTTCCGTCCCGGCTCCTCCGTTCCCGCCAGCGTCGCGCCCTTCCTCGCGCGGCCCGTAGCGGACGTGAAGCAGCCGACGACGCGCCGCAAACGCCGCCAGCTCTACCGCACCCTGCGCTACTCCTCCGCGGAGGGCATGGTCGCCGAGCTCGTCACCTCCTTCGTCGGCGGCTCGGTCCTCACCGGCTGGGCGATCTTCCTCGGCTGCAGCCCGCTGGTGATCGCGATGCTGGGCGCCTTGCCCTTCCTCGCGCAGCTGGTGCAATTCCCTTCCGCCTGGCTCACCTCGAGCCTCGGCAGCCGCCGCGTCGCCATCGCCGGCTACGCCCTGGGCCGGCTCGTCTACGCGCCCCTCGTCGCCCTGCCCTTCCTCCCGGTCGCGGAGGAGACGCGCCGGTGGATCCTCATGGCGGTGGCGGGCCTTGCAGCCATCTTCACCGTGGTGGGCACCAACGCCTGGGTGGCGTGGATGGGCGAGGTGGTCCCCGTCGCGTTGCGCGGCCGCTACTTCGGCAAACGCCTCTCGCTGGTGACGATCACCGGCGCCGCTGGCGCCTTGAGCGCCGGCCTGCTCCTCGACGTCTCCCGCCGCGGCGGCTGGGAGCCCGTGGCCCTCGCCGGCCTCGCCGCCCTCGCCTGCGTCGCGGGGCTCGTCACCCTCTTCCTCCTCCGCCGGCACCAGGACGTGCCGGTGGAGGTGCGCCGCGGCGGCAGCGGCTTCGACCTCGGCGCCGCCATCGCCGCTCTCCGCGACCCCGCCTCCCGCCCCTTCCTCCGCTACCAGCTCGCCTGGAACGCGGCGATCGGAATCTCCGCGAGCTTCTTCGCGGTGCACATGCTCACCAATCTGAAGATGGGCTTCGCCCTGATCGCGGCCCACGGCGTCGCGGTGGCGGTGATGCGTGTCCTCGTCTCGCCGCTCTGGGGCAAGGTGATCGATCGGATCGGCGCGCGGCCGGTGCTCGTCGTCACCTCCTTCGCCCTGCCGGTGGTGCCCCTGATCTGGCTGCTCCCCACCGCCGAGTCGCGCTTCGTGGCGCTGGCGCTCGACGTGATCCTCGCCGGCGGGCTCTGGGCGGGCCACATGCTCGCGGCCTTCGAGCTTCCGCTGGCGGTGGCGCCCCGGGAGCGCCGGCCCTACTACCTCGCCGCCTTCTCCACCGCCGGCGGCCTCGCCTTCGCCGCGGCTTCCGCGGTGGGTGGCCTGCTGGCGCAGGGGCTCCCCGAGACGATCCACCTCTTCGGCGGCAGCCTCTCCAACCTCCACGTGCTCTTCGTGATCTCGGCTGCGGGCAGGCTCCTCTCCGCACCGCTGGCGCTGGGGATCACCGAGCCTGGGGCGCGGCCGGTGGAGCATTTCTTCCGCCTCGTCGGCGAGCGGCTCCAGACCCGCCGGGCGCAGCTCGCCCGGGTCCTCGCCTTCGCCCGGCGCTGATCGTTCAGGGCGCGGCGGTGCCGCCCCTGCCCGGTTCCTGCGGCACGCCGTCCGCCCGTCGCGCCGCACGGAGCCGGCCGATCAGATCGGGCGCCTGCGCCGCCGCATGGCGCAGCTGCCCGATCGCCTCGTGGAGCGCGGGCTCGATCGCCATCGCCTTCAGCTCGTCTTCCGCGAAATCCGCCCGTGCGCCGGGCAGGAGCGTAGCGCCGGTGGCGAGCGCCACCTCCGCGCGGCCTTCGAGCGCCTCCAGCACCGGCAGGATCCGCCCCGGATCCCCGTCGCCGGCGAGGGCGCGCTCGCCGAGATGGATCGCCCCCTGCAGCGCCGCCGCCTCCCGGAAGAAGCGGTCGTAGCGCTCGTCCCCCGTCTCCACCCAGGAGAGCCGGGTCGCCCGGAAGGGGTTCGGATCCGCGCCGAGCGCCGCGTCCACGTCCCGGGGCTCCAGGGTCCTGCGCTGCCCTGCGCCGCAGGCTGCGAGCGCGAGGACCACGAGCAACGACGCTGCGAGCCGCTTCACGGCAGCGGCTCCCCGCTGCACGGATGGTCGAGGGCGAGCACCTGCCAGCCCGCGCGCCGCCCCTCGGCAGCGAGGGTGGTGTGGAGATCGTCGCTGGGGCAGATCACCAGCCGGTGCGCCGCATCCTGCAGCAGCGGCAGATCGATGGCGCCGTTCCCCACGGCCAGCGCCGGCGCGCCGCCGAGGAGCGTCCGGGCCCAGTGGACCTTTCCGGCGAGCGCCGGCAGCGGCGTGACGAGGCGGTCGGTGAGCCTGCCCGCCTCGACCTCCACCTCCACCCCGGCGACGTGGGGCACCCGCAGCGCCCGGGCCGCCGCCTCGATCAGCCAGCGGTTGGAGGCGGAGACGATCGCCACCCGGACCCCGCCGCGCACCAGCTCCTCGACCAGCTCCCGCACCACGGGAAAGAGCCGCCGCGCGAAGTGGCGGGGAAAGAAGGCCTCGGCCCGCTCCCGGACCTCCGCCTCCTCGAGCCCCGCCATCACCGTCACCGCCCAGCCATAGGCGTCGACCACGTCTGCGGCGAGGCGGGCCTCGTAGCCACGCCAGGTTCCCCCGGGAACGCGGCCCGCCGCCTCCAGATCGCGGAGGAAGGCTTCGCCGATGTCGTCGGCCCAGAGGGTGCCGTCTGCGTCGAAGGCGGCGGTGCCACCGGCGGACCGGACCGCCTCGAGGATCGTCGGAAGATCGAGCATGGGCCCATCTGCCCAGAGGCACGCGCCTTCCGTCAACCCGCTGCGGCGTGCCATCTGCAAGCCATCGGTCGCTCTCGTCACGAGAGCTGCGAGCGCTCGAGCTTCGGCTCCGCCGCGGCGCGGGGCAGCTGGGTGACGGCCTCCTCCTCGTCCGGCGGCGCTGCGAGGCTGCCGGCGATCCGGGGGACGAAGTCGCGCTTCCAGATCCGGATCATCGCGGTGAAGATCGAGCCCACCAGCGGCCCGAGCACCGCGCCCACCGGACCGAAGGCGGCGATGCCGCCGAAGATTGTGACGAAGATCAGCAGCGGGTGGAGCCGGATCCGCCCCTTGGCGAGGAGGGGCCGGAGGAGGTTGTCCACCGAGCCGATCACCAGGATCCCCCAGCCGAAGAGGAAGAGCCCCTCCCACGTCCGGCCCGCTGCGAGGAGGCCGATGCCGGCGGGAACCCAGACCAGTCCCGTGCCCACGATCGGCACCAGCGAGAGGAGCGCCATCAGCGCCGCCCACGCCAGCGGCTCCGGGAGCCCCACCAGCCAGAATCCGATGCCGCCCACCACGCCCTGGATGATCGAGGTGACGAGGTTCACCACGATCATCGTGTGGGCCACCGCCCGGAACTCCCGGAGGAACTCCCGCTCGTAGCGCGTCTCCAGCGGCGAGAGCTGCGCCGCCTCGGCGAGGAGCCGGGGGCCGTCGAGGAAGAAGTAGTACATCGAGACGACCACGAGGAATCCGTCCACGACGAGGAGCGTGGTCGCGCCGAAGACGCCGGGGGCGAGGCCGGTGAGCCAGCCCGCCGCTGCGTCGATGAGCCGATCGAGCTGCCCGACGATGCCCCAGGCGCCGAGGCGCTCCACCACCGGGAAGAGCGCGTCGGGCATCCGCCCGCCGAGGAGGTCGTCGATGCCGTGGGGGCCGAGCAGCTCCCGCGCCTCGTCGAGGAGCTCGATGACCCGCTGGGTGAGCAGGAGCAGCAAACCGCTGGCGGGCACGAGGAGAAGGAGCATCACCCCGCAGGAGGAGAGGAAGGAGGCGAGGCTCCTGCGGCCGCCGAGGAGGCGCACCAGCCGCTCGTGGGCGGGGGCGCCGAGGACCACGATGAAGGCCCCCACCAGCACCGGCACCACGAAGGGCGCCACCACCTCGTAGAAGAAATAGAGCGTCACGGCGAAAGCCACCGCGAACGCCGCATTCGACCACCTGGATGCCCTCGCCGCCGCCACACCCCAACGGTAAGCACCCGCCTGCCTGCAGGCCGGGCACTGGCCTCCGGCCGGAGCGGTGGGCCGAGGTGGGAGCGGACGCAACGTTCCCCGCCGAACATGCCGACGCAACGGCGCTCTGGTAGGCTGCGCCCGTGACCCAGCCCACCGCGCCCACCCTCCCCACCGCCGGTTTCGTCCAGGACCTCGACGTCCACGTCCGGGCCCGCTACCCCCTGCTCTGGCTCGTCACCTCCGAGGAGCAGCGGATCGACGGCATCGTCGACAAGCTCGCGCGGGGCCACGGGAAGTCCTACTACACGTGGTCGGTGACCACCGGTCTCTGCCGGGTCACCGCCGGCAAGCCCGAGCGCCCGCAGAAGAAGGCCGATCCGATGGAGGTGCTCGACGCAATCGAGCAGCTCAACGTGCCGGCGGTGGTGGCGCTCAAGGACTTCCACCCGTGGCTCACCGAGCCGGCCATCGTCCGGCGGCTGCGGGAGCTCGCCTTCCACCTCAAGGGAACCTACAAGACCGTCTGCCTGGTCTCCCCCACCCTCGCGCTGCCGCCGGAGCTCGAGAAGGAGATCACCGTCATCGACGTGCCGTTGCCCACCACCCGGGAGCTCCTCGACCTGCTCAAGGAGATCGTCGGCGTGGTCCGCCAGGGTGGCAGGGTCGCGGTGGAGCTGCAGCGGGAGCACGCCTTCCAGCTGGTGCAGGCCGCGCGCGGGCTCACCCTCGCCGAGGCGGAGAACGCCTTCGCCAAGGCGGTGGCCTTCGATCAGAAGCTCTCGCTCTCCGATCTGCAGCTCATCCTCGACGAGAAGAAGCAGGTGATCCGGAAGAACGGGCTGCTCGAGTATTTCTCCGAGCAGGGAGACCTCGGGCAAGTGGGCGGCTACGAGGAGCTCAAGAGCTGGCTGGCGCGGCGGCAGAACGCCTTCACCGACGCGGCGCGGCGCTTCGGCCTGCCCGAACCCAAGGGGCTGCTCATGCTCGGCGTGCAGGGCTGCGGCAAGAGCCTCACCGCCAAGGCGGTGGCGAGCACCTGGGGCCTGCCGCTCCTGCGCCTCGACATGGGGCGGATCTTCTCCGGGCTGGTGGGCTCCTCCGAGGAGAACATGCGCAAGGCGATCAAGGTCGCCGAGAGCGTGGCGCCGGTGGTGCTCTGGATCGACGAGATCGAGAAGGGGCTCTCGGGGCTCTCCTCCTCCGGCAACACCGACGGCGGCGTCACCTCCCGCGTCTTCGGCCACTTCCTCACCTGGCTCCAGGAGAAGACCGCGCCGGTCTTCGTGGTGGCCACCGCCAACAAGATCGACGCGCTGCCGCCGGAGCTCCTGCGCAAGGGCCGCTTCGACGAGATCTTCTTCGTCGATCTGCCGCAGACCGCGGAGCGGGCGCAGATCTTCGCGATCCACCTGCGGCGGCGCGGCAGGGATCCGGCGGCGTTCGACGCGCAGCGCCTCGCGCAGCTCTCGCAGGGCTTCTCCGGCGCGGAGATCGAGCAGGCGATCGTCGCCGGTCTCTACGAGGCCTTCGCGGAAGGGCGGGATCTCGCCCAGGCCCACGTGGAGCGGGCGCTCGGCGAGACGATGCCGCTCTCGGTGACGCTGCGCGAGGAGATCGCGAAGCTGCGCGCCTGGGCGCAGGATCGCACCAGGCCCGCCTCCCGGCCAGAAGGGAACCAGGCGGTGGCGCAGGTGGTGGCGCCTTGAGCCCGCTGCGCCGCTTCAAACATCTCGAGGGGCAGCGGCCGGCGCGCGAGGAATCCTCGCAGCTCGGGGGAAACGGTCGCTTCGCCTCGATGGAGCGCGCAGCCGCCCTCGCCTGCGCGCTCTGCGGCGCGGCGCTCGCCGACGAGACGGAGGCGTGCGCCGCCTGCGCGCCTTCCGCGCCGCCACGTGCGGTCGGCGGCGACGGCGTGCTCGTGCGCGGCGAGGCGCCCTTTGCCGCCGACGCGGAGCCGGCCCGGGAGAGCGCCCGCAGCGCGCGCTTCTCCACCCTCGCCGGCAATGGGCCGATCGGCCTGGCCCGCGAGGTCCCTGCGCGCACGGCGGAGACGGAGATCGCTGCGACCGTCCCCGCGTGGCGGGGCGAGGCGCTGCCGGAAGACGTCGCCGCCGACGTGCGCCGGCAGCTCGGTATCCCCGAGCAGCAGCCCGCGCCGCAGCGCGAGGACGTGCTCGGCTGGGCGCAGCGCCAGCTCGAATCCGAGAGCAACCGGAAGTGGCTGCTCTACCTCGGCGGCGCCTTCTTCGCGCGCCGCCTCATCGCCAACGTGGTCGGCTTCGTGCTCGCCGTGGTGATCGGCGTCGGTTTCCTGATCGCCCGCGCCTGCAGCTGATCCGCCAGTGCCTCGCGAGCGGTGCGCTGCCGGGGCACCGCAGGGACCGTACGCGCGATCGCGCCTACGACGGTGAGAGGTTCGGCATCCGCGGGTCGATCGGGTTGCGCAGCGCCGGGTTGATCCCGGTAGAGCGCGACGCCGTGCCCCTGGCGCCGCGTCCCTCGGGGATGATCCCCTCCTGCTCCGCCGTGTTGCCGCGCTGGTTGCCCTGCCGCACCCGGGGCACGTGTGAAGGCAAATCGGGCCGCACGTCCCGCCTGCCCACCCGGATGTTGCCGATCCGCTTCACCTTCCGGCCCATCGCCTCCCCCTTCAGACCCCGAGGCCCATCATCGGCGCGTGGCGCTCCTCGATCACGCGGCCGTTGCCGAGGAACATGTGCACGCCGCAGGGCAGGCAGGGATCGAACGAGCGCACCGTCCGCATGATGTCGATCCCCTTGAAGTCGTCCTGCCCGTTCTCCTCGAAGATGGGCAGCCCCTGCACGGCGTCCTCGTAGGGGCCGGGGGTGCCGAAGCTGTCCCGCGGGCTCGCGTTCCAGGGGGTCGGCGGATAGGGGTGGTAGTTGGCGATCTTCCCCTCGCGGATCACCAGGTGGTGGGAGAGCACGCCCCGCACCGCCTCGTGGAAGCCGCAGCCGATCGCCTCGTCGGGCACGTCGAATTCCTGGAAGACCTTCACGTCGCCCTGCCCGATCCGCTCGAGGGCCTGCTCGATGAACCAGAAGGCCATCGCCACCACGTAGGCGATGAAATAGGCCCGGGCCCGATCCCGCTCGATGGTGTTGGCCCACTGCGGCACCTTCCACTCGAGCTCCATCTCGGGGAGCGAGGCGGTCTTCGGCAGCTGGATCTTCACGCTCGATCCGGTCGCCTGCACGTAGGGCGTCTTCACCAGGTTCGCGAGCGCCGTGGTCCAGAGCCGGGCCAAGGGGCCGCCGCCGGTATCGAGGGCGAGGTGATCCCCCGTCTCCTTCCGGTACCAGCGCGGGCTCATCACCCAGCTGTACGGCCCCTGCTGGAGGTTCCGCTTCTGCGGCTGCGGGAGCGTCGTCTGGTTCCAGGGGTGGCGCTGATCGACCGGATTGCCGAGCGGGTCTTTGGCGACGAAGGTCTCCTCGCCCATCCAATCCTCGTAGAACGAGTTGCCGAGGAGAATCCGCATCCCGAGGTTGATCTCGACCAGATCGGTGGTGATCAGCTTGCCGTCGACGACGATGCCCGGCGTCACGTGCATCGCCCGGCCCCACTTCGTCATGTTCTCGTAGCGGTAGTCGACGACGTTGGGATCCTGGAACGATCCCCAGCAACCGAGCAGGATCCGTCGCTGCCCCACCTTCTCGTAGCCGGGCAGCGCCTCGTAGAAGAAGTCGAAGACGTCGTCGTTGAGGGGCACCAGCTTCTTGGCGAAGTCGGCGAATTTGAGCAGCTTGGTCAGGTAGTCGGTGAAGACCTGCGGCGTCGCCACCGTTCCCGTTCCGCCGGGATAGAGCGTGGAGGGATGCACGTGGCGCCCCTCCATCAGGCAGAACATCTCGCGGGTGAGCCGGCTCATCTGCAGCGCTTCGCGGTACATCGCCCCGGTGAACGGGTTGTAGGAGCGCATGATCTCCGCGATGGTGGCGTGGCCGTGGATCGCGGCGTTGGGCGCCGCCGTCTTCTCCGCCTTCTCGAGGAGCGAGGGGTTGGTCTCCTTCACCATCCGCTCGCAGAAGTCCACGAAGACCAGGTTGTCCTGGAAGATCGCGTGGTCGAACATGTACTCGGCCGCTTCGCCCAGGTTGTAGATGAGCTCGGCCATCGGCGGCATCTTGATGCCGTAGGCCATGTTCTGGGCGTAGACCGAGCAGGTGGTGTGGTTGTCGCCGCAGATGCCGCAGATGCGGCTGGTGATGAAGCCGGCGTCGCGCGGATCCTTGCCCTTCATGAAGACCGAGTAGCCGCGGAAGATCGAGGAGGTGCTCCTGCACTCCACCACCTCGCGGTTCTCGAAATCGATCTTCGTGTAGATACCGAGGTTGCCGATGATCCGCGTCACCGGATCCCACGCCATCTCGACGAGCTTGCGGTTGGTTTCGGTTCCGCCAGTGGAAACGGCCATCTCATCTCCTCGAGGTAGGGGCTAGCGGGGCCAGCGCGGGTCGTAGCCGCTGGTGAGCTCGGGGCCGTCGTGGTGCCACTTCGGCTCCGCGTTCATCGTCTTGTTGGTGATGCCGCGGAGGCGGCGGATCATCCGGCCGTAGGGGCCGATGAGCTGCGACGAGATCGCGGCGCCCGGCGGCTGATCCATGAAGGGCATGAATTTGTCCGGGAAGCCGGGCATCGTGCAGCCGATGCAGATGCCGCCGACGTTGGGGCAGCCGCCGATGCCGCTCATCCAGCCGCGCTTGGGCACGTTGCAATTGACCACCGGTCCCCAGCAGCCGACCTTCACCTGGCATTTGGGCGAGTTGTAGTCGGCGGCGAAATCCGCCTGCTCGTAGTAGCCGGCACGGTCGCAGCCCTCGTGCACCGTCTTGCCGAAGAGCCAGGTCGGGCGAAGCTGATCGTCGAGCGGGATCACGGGCAGCGTGCCGGCTGCGTGCTGGAGCAGCCAGTGCAGCGTCTCCATGATGTTGTCCGGCTGCACCGGGCAGCCCGGCACGTTGACGATGGGCAGATCCCCCTTCGAGCGGAAACTCCACCCGAGGTAGTCGGCGAGCCCCATGCAGCCGGTGGGATTTCCCGCCATGGCGTGGATGCCGCCGTAGGTGGCGCAGGTGCCCACCGCCACCACGCCCCACGCCTTCGGCGCGAGCCGGTCGAGCCAGTCGTTGAGGGGCACCGGTTCCCCGGTCTCCGGGTCGTTGCCGAACGAGGTCCAGAATCCCTCGCCGTTGATGTTCTCGTTGGGGATCGAGCCCTCCACCACGAGCACGAAGGGGTCGAGCTCGCCGCGGGCCGCCTTGCGGAAGGCCTCGACGAATTGCTCGCCGGTCTCGTAGGCGAGCACCTTGTTGTGCACCACCACCTTCGGCAGCCCGGGCACGAGCCCCAGCACCAGGTCCTCGATGCTGGGCAGCTGCCCCGCGGTCATCGAGACCGAATCGCCGTCGCAGCTCATGCCCTCCGAGATCCAGAGGACGTGGACTTCCCCCACCGCCTGCTTCTTCGCCATGGCCCCGCTCCCCCCGCTGGCATCGGTCCACCGACAATGGCCCTGCCCTTCCGCCGGGCTGAAGCCCCCGTGCGGTGAGGCCACGATGCGGCGCCGGATGGGGCGTCGACGCAGCCGGTGCGCGAGCACCATGCTCGGCGTGAACCACCAGCGAGGTGAGCGATGGTCCAGGTGCCGGGGGGAGGCGCAGGGGCGGATCCGCGCGACGGGGAGCGGATCGAGGAGCTTCTCGAGCAGCTCGCGGCTGGGGCGGCGCCGCAGACGTGGGTGCAGGTCGAGGAGCTGGTGCGGCGCCTCGTCTCCGTCTACGGCACCGCCCTCGGCCAGCTCCTCGCCCATGCCCGCGCTGCGGGCGCCGACGGGGTGCGGCTCGCCGACGCGCTCTGCGCCGACGAGCCCGTCTCCAGCCTCCTGCTCCTCCACGGCCTCCATCCCCTGCCGATCGGGATCCGGATCACCGAGGCGCTCGACCGGGTCCGGCCGCAGCTCGGGCTGCACGAGGGCGGCGTGGAGCTCGTGGCCATCGACGAGAACCACGCGGTGACCTTGCGGCTGACCGGCAGCTGCGACGGCTGCGCCTCCTCGCAGGCGACCCTCGAGCAGTCGATCCGCGCCGCCCTCGAGGCGGCGGCGCCGGAGATCACCCGCATCGAGCTCGAGGGCGCGCGGGCCTCGCTTCCGGTGGTCCCGTGATCCCGGTGCGGGCGCTGCGCCCCTTCGTGCGCAGGCGGGTGCTCCGCGAGGACGGCGCGCCCCGCTGCGAGCTCTGCGCCGTGCCGATCGATACGGAGCACCGCCACCTGGTCGATCGCCAGCGCCGGCGGATCTGCTGCGCCTGCCCGGCCTGCGCCGTGCTCTTCGACCACGAGGCGGCGCGGGGTTTCCGCTCCGTGCCGCGCCGGGTGCTCCGCGACCAAGCCGGTGCGATCGAGGAGCGCGACCTCCTCGCCGCCGGGATCCCGGTCCGCCTCGCCTTCCTTTTCCTCCACGGCGACCGGCAGCGCTGGATCGCGATCTACCCGAGCCCCGCGGGAAGCACCGAGGTGGAGCTCGAGGAGGCGCAGGCCGCGCACCTGCTCGCCGCCTCGCCCCTCTTCGCCGAGGCACAGGCCGACGTGGAGGCGGTGCTCCTGCACGGCCCCCGGGGCAGCAGCCGGATCGAGGCGCTGCTCGTGCCGATCGACCGCTGCTACGAGCTCACCGCCTCCCTGCGCCGGCACTGGAAGGGCTTCGAGGGTGGACGCGAGGTCCATGAGGCGATCGGCGCCTTCTTCGCCGCCCTGCAGGCTGCGAGCAGGGAGCTGCCACGGAGGGCGACATGATCGGATGCGAAACGCGCGGGGCGGACGGGGCGCCGGGCTTCGGCAGGGCGAAGGCCGTCGCCGATGCGGTGCTCTTCGAGGGCTACGTGCTCTATCCCTACCGGGCGAACGCGCCGAAGAACCAGATCCGCTGGTCCTTCGGCGTGGTGGCGCCGCGGAGCTGGAGCGAGGCGAACGGCTCCGACCCCTGGTGGATGGAGAGCCGCACGCTCTTCGAGGCGAAGGCCACGCCCCGGCTCGACGGGCTCCTCCGCTTCCTCCGGGTGCAGGCACGCCGGTACGAGGTGGCCGATCGCGAGAGCCGGACGTGGAAGCCGGTGGGGCGATTGGAGATCGACGGCCAGCTCCACCTGGCCTGGGACGAGGGGCTCCTCCAGGAGGAGTCGATCGCCGCGTCGTTCGACCTGGGCGGGAGCACGGACCACGCCTTCTTCTTCGACCAGCCTGCGCGCGCCACGATGGAGGAGCTCCGGGACGGAGCAGGCGACGTGCGCGGGCGGCTTCACCGCCACACCGCGCAGCTCTGCTATCGGGTCCGGCTTCGGGTGGAGGACGCCGGCGCGCCGTTCCGCAGGCTGGTGATCCGGGTCGAGAACCACACCCCGGTCGACCCCCGGGTGAGCCGCGACGAGGCGCTGCGCAGCGCCCTGCTCTCCACCCACCTCCTCCTCGGGCTGCAGGCGGGCGCCTTCGTCTCGCTCCTCGATCCGCCCCCGGAGGCAGCAGCTGCCGCCGCTGCCTGCAAGGGCCAGGGGAGCTGGCCGGTCCTCGCCGGCGCCAGGGGCGAGCGGCAGCTGGTGCTCGCAGCCCCGATCATCCTCTACGACCACCCGCAGATAGCGCCCGAGAGCCCCGGCGACCTCCACGACGCCACCGAGATCGACGAGCTCCTCGGCCTGCGGACCGCCACCCTCACCGAGGAGGAGAAGCGGATCGCCCGTGCCACCGATCCCCGGGCAGCGGCGATCGTCGACCGGGTGGAACGGATGGCGCCGGGGGATTGGGAGCGGTTGCACGGCGCGCGGCGCCTCGCGGACGAGGCGGAGATGTTGCCCCTGCCCAGGGTAGCGAACGAGGTGCGGAGGCCCGGCCCCGGCGACAAGGTCCGGCTGCGCCCGGGCAAGCGGCGCACCGACGCGCACGACCTCCTCTTCGCCGGCATGGCCGCCACCGTCCACCGTGTGGAGGTCGACGCGGAGGGGGCGACCTGGTTGGCGGTCACCCTCGACGACGACCCTGCAGCGGAGCTGCACGAGTGGTACGGCCGCTTCCATTACTACCTTCCGGAAGAGGTGGAGACGATCGCGGAGGGAACGTGAGCTCGGTCCTGATCGCTGGGGTCGGAAACGTCTTCTTCGGCGACGACGCCTTCGGGGTCGAGGTGGCGCGCCGCCTCGCCCGCCTGGCTCTCCCGCCCGGAACCCGGGCGATCGACTTCGGCATCCGCGGCCTCCACCTGGCCTACGAGCTCCTCGATCCGGTCGATCTGCTGGTGATCGTCGACGCGGTGCCGCGGGGCCGCGCGCCGGGGACGCTCTACGTGATCGACCCGGCGCTCGAGGGGATCACCGCGCTGGCGCAGCCGGATGCCCACGGGATGGAGCTCCCCTCGGTCTTCGCGGCGCTGCGCTCGCTGGGCGGCACCCTGCCCCCCACACGCATCGTCGGCTGCGAGCCCCTCGACGTGCAGGAGGGCTTCGGCCTCTCCCCGCCGGTGGCGGCGGCGCTGGACACAGCGGTGCAGCTGGTGCTCGAGGTCGCTGCAGCAGGCGGTGGGCTGCAGCCGGCGATGGAGGCGAAGGGATGAGAGATCTGACGCGCTGCCGGCACCGGCAGGAATCGGGAAGCTGGCCTGTCGCCCTCGGCCTCGGCCTGCTGGTGGCAGGCTGGGCGCTCTACAGCCAATGGCCGGAGATACGGCGCTACCTGCGGATCCGCCGCATGTAGCTATTCTTCGTCACGTGGCGTCGGCCGGAGGATCGGCTTGCGCAGGAGCGCTGCGTAGTCGCGCACCTCGTCCAGCGGCAGCGCCGGCGAGAAATTGCCGTTCGCCCCCTCCATCCCGGTGGCCATGCAGAGCGCGTTGAGGATCGCCTCCTCCGTGCACTCCATCACCGCCTGGTAGAGCGGATCCATCCGCGTGTCGAGGAGCACCTTGATCCGGTAGACCATCTTCCGGGAGCGGCGCGGCACCCGGTTGGCGGTGGAGAAGCCGATCACGATCTCGCCGGAGCCGTGGGCGGCGTAGGAGCCGACGCGGCCGATGCCGAGCGCCACCCGCTTGCAGAGCCGGCTGATCTGGTGGGTCTGCAGCGGCGCGTCGGTGGCCACCACCGCGATGATCGATCCGTAGAGGCTGCGCCGGACCGCCATCCCCCGCAGCTTGCGCGCGAGGTGCTCGCCGATCGGCAGGCCCGCCACCCGCAGATCGGCGAGGCGGCCGAAGTTGCTCATCACCAGCACGCCGAGGGTATAGCCGCCCTGCTTCTCCGGGAGCTTGCGGCTGGCGGTGCCGATGCCGCCCTTCAGGTCGCAGGTGATCATGCCGGTGCCGCCGCCGACGTTCCCCTCCGCCACCGGGCCGCCCTTCGCGGAGCGGAGCGCCTCGAAGACGTGCTCCTGCCGGACGTGCCTGCCGGCGACGTCGTTGAGCCAGGAGTCGTCGCACTCGCCCACCAGCGGGATGAGCACGTCGTGCTCCGCGCCGATGCCGGGGTGGCGCTCCACCAGCCAATTCACCACCGCGTCGGAGACGGCGCCCACCGAGAGCGTGTTGGTGAGGAGGATCGGCGTCTCGATCAGCCCCCACTCCATCAGCTGGGTGAGGCCGGAGAGCTCGCCGGCGCCGTTGAGGACGAAGCCGCCACCGACGACGCGCTCGTCGAAGACGCCTCCGCCAGCGGGGAGGATCGCGGTGACGCCGGTGCGCACGGGACCACGCCCGGGCACCAGCCTGCCGCTGCCGCGCACGATGGTGGCATGGCCGACGAGCACGCCTTCCACGTCGGTGATCGCGTTGTGGGGGCCGGGGCGGTAGCGCCCCAGGGGCAGGCCCAGCTCCCGGGCCCGCACCCGCTCCTGCCGATCGCTCGAGCCCATGCGACGCGTCCTTTCGGCGGTGCGTCCGGTGGCGCTAGCCCGCGCGCTTGCCCGCCTCTGCCACCTGCACCAGCGCCGCGTTCGGCCGGGCGTTCTCCTGCGCCCGGCGCTCGCGCTCCCGCTGCGTGTAGCGCCGGATCGCGCCGGAGAGGATCTCGCCGATGAGGGTCCGGTAGTCCATGCCCGCCGACTGCGAGATGAGGACGAGATCGCTCCAGCCCGGCGTCAGGCCGGGAAGCGGGTTGCACTCGATGAAATAGATCCGCCCCTGCTCGTCCATGCGGAAGTCGATGCGGGCCACGTCGCGGCAGCCGAGGGCGGTGAAGGCGGATCGGGCGGCGTCCTCGAGGCGGCGCCGCGTCTTCTCGTCGATCTGCGCCGGGGCGTCGTAGCGGATCCGATTGTCCCAATCCTGCTTCATCTCGAAGCTGTAGATCGGGTTCTTCATCGTCTGGTCGACGAAGACGATCTCCATCGGCGGCAGCACCCGGGGCCTGCGCTCGCCGAGGAGCCCCACGGTGAACTCGCGGCCGGAGATGTACTCCTCCACCAGCGCGGGCTGGCGGTATTTGAGCGCCATCTCCCGGGCCACCTCGCGGAGCTCCTGCTCGTTCTCGCAGACGCTCTTGGAGATCACGCCCTTCGAGGAACCCTCCGCCACCGGCTTCACCATCAGCGGCCAGCGGAGATCCTTCGGCAGCTTCTCCTTGCCGGTGTGCATCAGGAAGTATTGCGGCGTGAGGATCCCGTGGGTGCGGACCATGCGCTTGGCGAGGCCCTTGTCGAGGGCGATGCCCAGCGCCGAAGGATCGCTGCCGGTGTAGGGGATGTCGAGGAGCTCGAGGAGCGCCGGGATCTGGCTCTCGCGGTTCCGGCCCTTGAAGCCCTCGGCGATGTTGAAGACCACGTCGACCGAGGTGCTGGAGAGCAGGCTCGGCAGCTCGGAGGTCGCCTCGAGATCGATCACCTCGTGGCCCCACGAGGCGATCGCGTCGCGGATCGCCTGCAGGGTCTTCGGGGAGTCGTATTCGGCCTCTGCGTCCTGGGCGCCGTCGATGGTCGGGGTGACCCGCTTCACGTTGTAGGTGAAGCCCACCTTGAGCGGTCCCGACTTCCGGGGCCGCGCCTTGGAGCGCCCCGAGTCCTTGATCGCGTAGCGCTTCACCGCGTTGCGGACCACCGCCTCGACCACGCCCTTCTCGTCGAGGCCCTGCAGCTTCGCCGAGGCGTAGATCGAGGAGCCGGGCTGGAGCGAGGGGAGCGCGTTCACCTCGAGGAAGTAGACCGCCCCCTCCGGCGTGATCCGGAAATCGATGCGGCCGAGGTCCTTGCAGCCGAGGAGCCCGAAGACCCGGCGCGCGGTGAGGCGGAGCACGGCCTCGGTCTCGCGGCCGATCTGCGCCGGCGCCCGCACCGCCACCGCGTCCTCGAGGCTCGTCTTCAGCTCGTAGTCGTAGATGGCGTGGCGCCGCCCCGCCATCACCGCCGGGTCGAAGAGATATTCGGCAGGGGCGAGCACGCCCTGCGAGGGCGCGTCGGCGAAGGCCTCGAGGTAGGGCACGGTGATGTCCCGCCCCGCCACGAACTCCTCGACGAGGACGCCGGCGGGCCAGCGGGAGAGCATCTCCGCCACCCGCACCGGCAAAAGCGCCGCCTCCTCGACCACCGACTCCTGGGTGATGCCCTTCGACGAGCCCTCGAAATTCGGCTTCACGATCACGGGGAAGCGGAAGCGGCGGAGCTCGAGATCCTCGAGCCGCTCCACGAATTGCCAGGCGGGCGTGGCGATCCCGTGCTGCGCCACGATCATCTTCGAGAGCTGCTTGTCGAGGGTCACCGCCAGCGCGTAGGCATCGCTGCCGGTGTAGGGCATGCCCAGCTCTTCGAAGAGCGCCGGATAGAAGGCCTCGCGGAAGCGCCCGCGCCGCCCTGCTGCGGTGTTGAAGACGAGGTCCGGCGACCAGGCCTCGAGCCGCGCCACCGTCCGCGAGGCGGGGCCGCTCACCTCGAGCCGCTCCACCCGGTGGCCGAGCCGCTCCAGGTGACCGGCGAGGGCGTCGATGGTCGCCGCGGTGTCGAATTCGGCCTCGTCTTCGGAATCGGTCAGCCGCAGGTTGTGGGTCAGCGCGATGCGCATGTGCTTGCCTCTCCGACGCGGGCTTCGCCCGCGCGGTGGTGGGGAGACGAACGTGGAGGGGCGCGCTCCTGCCGGGCAGCCCCCCGGTGGAGCGAAGGTGGTGCCGGTGAGAATTTGTGAAACAAACTCTCCAGCGAAGCCGAAGGCGGAGCGATCGCAAGAAGGAGCGTTTCTCGACCCGCGAAGCGCGAGCGAAGGAATAGGGCAGGCGCCTGCCGGGCCGATTCCTTCGCACGCGGTGAGGGTTCGGCGGCGGCGCCGATGCGCCGCCTTCTCACGGTGAGCGGGTCTGTGCCTCGACGTCGCCGACGTCGGGGGCAGCGAGGGGTGCCCGGCGGATCAGCGTCGAGGCGTGGGTCGGCACCGTGGTCTCGAGAGGGACCTTGGCGTCGATCACCTGGGTGTCGGCGAAGACGTCGCCGATCCGCACCCCGAGGGGATCGGTGGCGACCATGTAGAGCTCGAAGAGCGCGATCGGCACCGCCACCAGGGCGAGGATCGGGTTCAAGGCGAGGCCGAAGGCCACCGCCACCGGCAGGTTCCGGATCACCGAATGCCTGGCGTTGCAGGACTGCCGCGTCGGCACGTGGACCGCCTTCACGCCGAGAAGCCGCTTGCCCGGCGACTGGCCGTTGGGCATCGCGTCGGCGAGGAGCAGGTAGACGATCCCGAGGACGCCGCCCACGGTGGGGACGATCCAGGCGAAGAGGCCGGCGACGAGGAGGTCGGCTGCCTTGGCGAGGACACGCGGCAGCACCTCCGCCCTCGGATAGGGGGAGCCGCCGCGGCGCGCACTTCGTACCGGCCCTTTGCCGGAGCCCGTGGCCATGATCAGCGCCGGGCGAGCGCCCGGGCAGCCTCCAGCGCGTGGTAGGTGATGATGAGGTCGGCGCCGGCGCGCTTCATCGAGGTGAGGCTCTCGAGCACGGCGCGCTCGCCGTCGATCCAGCCGTTCTGCGCGGCGGCCTTGAGCATCGCGTACTCGCCGGAGACGTTGTAGGCGACCACCGGCACCTCGAGGGCCTGCCGGACGTCGCGGATCACGTCGAGGTAGGCCAGCGCCGGCTTGACGATGATCAGGTCCGCGCCCTCCTCCACGTCGCGCTTCACCATCCGGATCGCCTCCCTGCCGTTGGCGGGATCCATCTGGTAGCCGCGGCGGTCACCGTGGGAGGGCGCGCTCTGCGCGGCGTCGCGGAAGGGGCCGTAGAAGGCGGAGGCGTACTTCGCCGCGTAGCTCATGATCGGCGTGTGGCCGAAGCCGCTCTCGTCGAGGGCCCCGCGGATCGCCGCCACGCGGTTGTCCATCATGTCGGCGGGAGCGACGATGTCCGCGCCTGCCTGCGCGTAGACCACCGCGGTCTTCGCCAGCAGCGGCAGGGTCCGCTCGTTGTCCACGTCGCCGTCGTGGATCACGCCGCAATGCCCGTGCGTCGTGTACTCGCACATGCAGACGTCGGTCACGAGGACCAGCTCGGGCACCGCTTCCTTGATCGCGCGCAGGGCCCGGGGAATGACGCCGTCCTCGGCGTAGCCCTGGCTGCCGATCTCGTCCTTGTGGGGCGGGATCCCGAAGAGGAGGAGGGAGGGGATGCCGAGGTCGCGGGCCTTCTTCGCCTCCTCCACCGCGGTGTCGATGGAGAGGTTGCTGATCCCGGGCATCGAGGGGATGGGCCGGCGGAGGCCGGAGCCCTCCTCGACGAAGATCGGATAGATGAAGTCGCCGGCGTCGAGCTCGGTTTCACGGACCATCCGCCGGAGCGTCTCGGTACGGCGCAAACGGCGGCCGCGGATGGGAGCGGGCAGCAAGATTCCTCCTCGGGGGCTTCGGAGCCTCGGGTTCGCGGCGAGCATAGTCCGCCGCGGTGCGAAAGCAACGAAGGTTCGCTGCCCGGAAACCGCCGGAGGCCCCTGCTCCATTCTGCCGCAGCGCCGGGCCGGTTCGCCGATCCCGGGGCGGTCCGCCCGGTTCGCCGCCGCGAACCTCCGCGTTCACCCCGTTCGGGCCGGCGAACGGGGAAGATGTCGCCACCCTCCCCATCTTCCCCACTGCGTGGGGATTTCCGACCCACCCCTCCGCGGAAAATCAGGGGAAGTGCACCGCGCGACAATCTGGCGCACGAAGGCGTTGCGCTGGCGCCAACCAGTCGTTCCAGGTCGAGAAGGAAAGGAGGGAAGCTCGCTGCGCACCGTCCGGCGTGGCGGGGTGCTCGCCGCAGGAGCTAGAAGGCAGGAAGAACCGCTCGGGCACACGGGCGAACGTGCGAACACCGGCGGATGCGGGCTGTACCAGCAGCTGGACCCCTGCCGGGAGTCCTGCCGCGGGGAGCGCCCCGGCTCGCCCGGTCTACGACCGGCGAGGTCCCTTCGACCTCGACAGCGTGTCCGTTGGCCAGCAGCAGTGCGCTCACGCCGGGATCCTTCTGCCAGCAGCGTGCCAAGACGAGACGGGCCCATCCGCAGCCGGGCAGGCAGGCGCCAGCGCCCCGGATCGCCCTGCAGCATGGCGGGCGGAGCCCCCCTGGCCGCAGGAATTACCGGCACGGCCCCGGAGGGGGGCAGTAAGGCTGGGGCCGAGGTGTCGCGGCCAGGCCGCAGGGCGAGGCCGGCCTGCCACGGAGGCAGCGCAGGAAGCGCGTCCCGGACCGACGGCGCGCAGATCGTGCGGGCGTGCGCTCGGCAGACAGCGGGCAGACCGCTCCGTCCCCGGGAAGAATCCCGTGCAGACGAGCGTTTCACCTGCAACGGAGAGCGCTGGCCGGACGGCGGACAAACCGCACCATCCCTGCCGACCCCACCGGATCCAGGACGAACACCCCACCACGCCGAACGAATGGCGGCATGGTAGCACGTGTGCCTTTCGGCCCGTCAAGCGGGGTCGTGCGGATCGATCGAATGGAAGACCAGGCCCGCGGGAACCTTCGGATGGAAGAAGGTGGTCCGGGCCGGCATCCGCTCCCCCGCCTCGGCGACCGCGCGCACCTGCCACATCGGCGTGGGGTTCACGAGAAAGCCCAGCGCGTCGGCGCCCGCAAAGGCGCGCGTGACCAGCTCCGCCTCGTCGCGAACGTAGGCGAGATGCTCGCCCCACCCCGCCGCCTCCTCGCGCAGGCCGAGGGTGTGGCGCAGCACCAGGCCCTGCAGCAGCGCCACGTCGAGGGTGCGCAGCGTCGGGTTCCGGGGGAGCGCCGTCACGTGGGAGAGGTCGACGCCCTCCTTGAGCCGGAGGAGCCGCGCCTTGCGGTCGGCGCCGGCGAGGAGCAGCAGCGCGTGCCCACTTCGGCCCGCCTCGGCGAGGCGGCGCTGCGCCCACGCGAGCCCCGCAGGCTTGCGCACGTCCTCCACCAGCTCCTCCACGTCGAAGTGTTCGTCGAGGAGGAGCAACAGCCGGCCGATCTCGACGGAGAGGCCGGTGACCAGCCGGTGCACCGGCCGGATCACCAGCCCCGTATCGCTCATCGGGCAGAAGCAGGCGAGGATGGTGCGGTGGGCGCCGCTCGCCGGGGCGCCTTCCGCCTCGCAGGCCCGGGCATGGGCCAGCGCCATCTCGTAGCGGTGGTGGCCGTCGGCGATGAAGGCGCGCCGGTGGGCGAGGAGCCGCGTGAGGCCGCGGGCGACCTCGGGTTGCTCCATCCGCCAGAGCCGGTTCTCCACCCCGCCCAGCGTCCCGGTGGCGTTGGGCCTGCCCGAGCGCGCCTGCTGCAGGATCACCTCGCTCTCGCCCTCGTCGTCGGCGTAGAGGCAGAAGATCGGCGAGGTATTGGCGCGCGCGGCGCGGTAGAGGCGGAAGCGATCCTCCCCCGGCGCCGGCAGCGTCTGCTCGTGGGGCAGCACGCCGAAGCCCAGCTCCTGCAGCTCCAGGCTGGCGAGGAAGCCGTGGCGGACGCGCTGCTCGCCCCCTTCTTCGAAGCGCTGCTCGAGGGCGTAGATCGCCGGCCTGTCGTCGCGGACGAGGACACCCTGCGCGCGCCACTCCTCGAGGTAGCGGGCACTGCGGCTGAAGCGGTTCTCGGCGCCGCCGTCGCCCGGCCGCTGCCCTTCCGCCTCGAGGTGGACGGCGTTCCAGGGGCTCTGCGCCTCGAGCGCGGCTCGGCGCGCCTCGTCCACCGCGTCGTAGGGAGGCGAGAGCAGCGGCGTCAGGTCGGCGTGCCGGGCGAAGTCGTAGTGGATGCCGCGAAAGGGCCGGATGACCGGCATGCTCCCCCCTCTGGACGAACGAGGGGCGATGGGCGCCCCGCGCGCCAAAGCTAAGGGCGAGACGCGACGAGGCAATCCCCGCAGCGTGGGTCAGCGCGCGCCGCGGCCGAGGAGGACGGCGGGGATCGTCCGGAAGAAGATCTTGAGGTCGAGCCAGAGGGACCACTGGTCGATGTAGGCGAGGTCGAGCTTCATCCAGGTTTCGAAGTCGATCTCGTTGCGACCGCTCACCTGCCAGATGCAGGTGATGCCCGGCTTCACCGAGAGGCGGCGGCGCTGCCAGCGCTGGTAGTGCTTCACCTCGTGGGGCAGCGGCGGCCTCGGCCCCACCACGCTCATCTCGCCGACGAGCACGTTCCAGAACTGCGGCAGCTCGTCGAGGGAAGTGCGGCGGAGAAAGGCGCCGACGGCGGTGACACGAGGATCGCGCCGCAGCTTGAAGACCGGCCCGTCCATCTCGTTCTGCGCCTGCAGATCCGAGAGGCGCTGTTCCGCGTTCACCACCATGGAGCGGAACTTCCAGAGCTTGAACGCCCTGCCGTTCAAGCCGCTGCGCACCTGGCCGAAGAAGACCGGCCCCTGCGAGTCGAGCTTGATCGCCAGCGCGATGCCGAGAAAGAGCGGCGCGCAGAGGAGGAGCGCGGCGCCGCTCACCAGTAGATCGAAGGCGCGCTTCAACGCGAGCTGCACCGGATGGGCGGGCGCCGTCCAGAAGGAGAGGAGCGGCGTGCCGTCGAGCTCGTCGAAGTCGAGCTTGGCCATCCGGTGGGGCAGGAAGGTGAGGCAGAGCTTGGCGTCGAGGCCGAGATCCTCCGCTACCGCGAAGGCGTGCTCGACTTCCGCGAGGTGGCTGCGCGGCACTGCGAAGATCACCTCGTCCACCACCTCGTGGCGGAGGATCGTCTCGCTCTCCTCCACGGTGCCGAGCCGCCGCACGCCGCTGGGGACGGCGCCGCCGGGCGCTTCGGTGATCACGCCGACCACGGCCACGTTCCTGCGGGCCCGGAGCTTGGCGCAGATCTCCTCCGCCGCGTCGCCGCTGCCCACCACGATCACGTGGCAGGTCTCGTCGGGCCTGCCCATGGCGAGGAGGCGCACCAGCATGCGCACGCCGCAGGCCTGCCCCCAGGCCAGCGCCATGTAGAGCACCACCAGGGGCCGACTCTGGTGCTGCTGCTTGAGGAGGAAGGCGAGCGCGGCGAGGACCAGGCCCCCTGCGAGCGCCGCCCAGGTGATCGAGGCGAGCTCCCGCCGCAGGCTGCGGGGCCTGCCGGTGTAGAGCCCGGCGAGCTGGCCGACGAGGAGCCAGGTGGGGATCGCCACCAGCGGCAGGACAAGGTAGCGGTCCCAGTTGTAGACCCCCGGGAACCAGCCCATTTGGTAGCGCAGCTCGTAGGCGCCGAAATAGGCGGCGAGCAGCAGGAAAAGGTCGGTGATCGCTGCGGTGGCGCCCACCGCACGTGCAGCTCTGTTCACGCTCTGCCCCCTCGAGCGTCGTCCCCACCGCCTTCTACCACATCCCCCGGTGGCTGCTTCCGGGCGGTTCCGCAGAGGCCGAGGAGCATGGTGCTCTCCCGGAACGCCGCCGGTGGCCGATCGAGGGCGCCCAGCCCAGCAACCACGGGCCAGGCGGCGATGGAGAGCAGCCCCCGCAGCGGCCGGGGCATGGGGCGGCGGCGGACCCAGAGACCGAGGAGCTGCGCCAGCGCAGCGTCCCAGCCGCCGAGGGCTTCGATCCGCTCCCCGCCGAAGCCCGCTTCGCCCAGGAGACGCCGCAGGGCGAAGGGCGTGAAGCGGTGCTCGTCGTGGGGCACGCAGTGGAGCGGCCAGAGGAAGGGCACGGTGAAGAGGAGCGCTCCCCCCGGGCGGAGCACCCGGTGGATCTCGGCGAGGACGGCGTGCGGCCTGGGGCAATGCTCGAGGAGCTCGGTGGCCAGCACCGCGTCCACCGACGCGTCGCCGAGGGGGATGGTCTCGCCATCCCAGGTGAGGTCGGGCTCGCCGTAACCGCTGGCCGGGAGATCGAGGCCGACGTAGCGCTCCACCCTGCCGGCGGCGAGGATCCGCTTGCGGTAGGGCATCTGCCCGCAGCCCACGTCGAGGAGCGTCCCGTGGAGGAGGGGCAGGTGCCGATCGATGGCGCCGAGGAGCGCGCGGCGCACCAGGAAGTTGTCGAGCGTCGACGGCGTGGCCCGCGGATTGAGGAACGCATCCACGTCGCGGGCCTGCTGTCCGGCGAGCTCGTTCGGAACGGCGACCATCTACGCTCCCCCTGCTCTCGAGAGCAGCTCCACCAGCCGATCGTTGAGGCGGTGGATGTCGAATTCGGCGTCGACCCTGGCGCGGCCCGCGCGGCCCATGGCCTCCCAGCGATCGGGCTGCGCGATCAGCCGGCGCAGCGCCTCGGCCAGGGCCGTCGCGTCGCGCTCGGGGACCAGCAGCCCCGAGACCCCCTCCTCCACCAGCTCGGGGATCCCGCTGTGCCGGGTGGCAGCGATGGGCAGACCGCAGGCCATCGCCTCCATCAGCGCCACCGGGATCCCCTCCTGATCGCCGTCGGCGGAGGTGACGCTCGGCGCCACGAGCACGTGGGCGTCGCGGAGGATCGCCGCCACCTCGCCTCGGTCGCGCCAGCCGGTGATCCGCACCGCGTCGCCCCCGCCGTGGTGGGCGATGCGCGCCTCGAGCTCCGCCCGGAGCGGGCCGTCGCCGACCACGGTGTAGTCGACCCCGTGCCCTGCCGCGCGGAGCTGTGCTACTGCGTCGATGGCGTAGGCGATCCCCTTCTTCTCCACCAGCCGGGCCACGCTCACCAGGCGCACAGGCCCCGTTGCCGGGGCCCTGCGCGGGAGGAAGGGAAGCGCCGCCGTGTCCACGCCCATCCGGTGGACCGCGATCCTCCGCGGGTCGAAACCGAGGGCGACGAGGCGCTCGCGCCAGCGGTCGCTTATCGGCAGGAAGAGGTCCCCCTCCTCGATCAGATCGGCGTAGGCGCCCTGCCACGAGGTGAGGTCGTAGCCGTGGAAGGTGGTGACCAGCGGCCCCCGGATCGCGCCGGCGAGGCGGAGCCTGGCGGCGAGGAGGCCGTTGGGGCCGAAGTGGGCGTGGATCGCGTCGTAGCGCGCGCCGGTGCAGGGGGCGCTGGCGTAGAGCAGGCGCAGGCTGGCGCCCTCGCGGCCGAAGCGGCGCTGCAGGGTGGCGCGGGCCACCGCGCCGCCGCGCAGGAGCAGCGGCAGGGCGCCGGCGAGCCGCGCGGGAAGCGATCGCGGCACCGCCGGCCGGTGCCGGGTGCGCGAGAGAAGGTCCCAGGCCTCGACCTCGGGGTGATCCACCGCCCCCGGCGACGGCGCGTCGCCGTAGACCTCCACCTCGTGGCCCCGGGCCAGGAGGCCGGTGATCTGATCGAGGACGAAGGTCTCGGAGACGCTCGGGAAGGCGCCGACGAAGTAGGCGATCTTCATCGCGGCGCCCCCTCGACCGCGGCGCGGATCCGGGCAGCGGTGCCGCGGGCACGCGCCGCGGTGGCGAGCACCTCGCGGAAGAACGGGCCGCGCAGCCGGGGCAGCGCCTCGCGCAGCGCGTCGAAGCGCTCGACCAGCACCCCGCCCTGCACCTCGTCGATGCGGGTCACGAAGGCGCCCATGCCCAACGAGCGGAAGACCTCCTCGGTCTTGAATTCGTAGGCGATGGGCAGCACCGGCACCCCGGCGCAGAGGGCGAGGATGGCGGCGTGCATGCGGGTGGCCACCACCAGATCGCAGGAGGCGAAGAGCGCGCCGAGGGCCCGGCGATCGTGGAAGCCCCGGTCCACCTCCACCGAAGCGCGCACGTGGGCGGGCAGACGCTCGGCGATGCGCACGGCGGTGCGCGAGTCGTCGGTCCAGTAGTCGGCGACGCCCTGGCAGGTGGAGACGAAGATCACCTCGCCGCCGAGGCGGTCCACCACGTGCGTGGCGAGGGCGCCGATGCCCGCTTCGTAGCGTTCCATCGCCTCACCGATGTAGGGCCAGTCGCGGACGGAGATCGCCACCCGGAGCCGCTCGCCCGCTGGCAGCTGCGCCGCCTCCGCCGCACGGAGGCGCTCGTCGTCGGCGAGGGCGAAGACCGCGTCGGGAACCACGTGCAGCCGATCGGAGCGGACGCCGAGATCACGCAGGTGCCCGAGCGAGCGTTCGTCGCGGAGCAGCACCAGCGCCGCCCGTTCGAAGATCCGCCGCAGCCGCCGCCGGTAGAGCCGCTTGCGGAAGGGCCCCAGCGATTGGGTGAAGAGGACGAGGGGCTTGCCGAGGGCGAGGATCAGCTCGAATTCGAGGATGCGCGCGTGCAGCTCGTAATGCTCGACGAGATAGGTGCCCCCGTGGGCGACGACGAGATCCGACGCGGCCCAGGTGCGCAGCGCCTCTTGTTCGGCAGCGCGCAGCACCGGCGCAGCCAGCGCGCCGCGCCCCGCCGCCTCCAGCGCAGCCGCTGCCCGCAGGCGCAACGGCGGCAGCCGGCGCGCGATCGCCTCGCCCTTCGGCAGGCGGATCGGGAGGCGCGGCTGCAGCAGGGGCGTCAGCGATTGCCGGAAGCGCCAGCCCGGATAGAGGCGGGCCGATGCCTCCGGGTTGCTGTCGAAGACGGTGAAGTCGCAGGGGCCCAGGGCCTCGCGCACGCTGGCCTGCAGCGCCTCGGCGATGGCAGCGTCGCCGGTGTTGAGGCAGACGGTGTTGATGACCGCGACGTTCATGCCGAGGGCGCTCCTGCGGCGCGGGGGCTGGCCCCGCGCAACGTGCCGGCCAGCGTGCGCAGGTGCCCGAGGCCACGCCTGCCGCCGGGCAGCAGCGCCATGGTGGCGAGCGCCGCGAGCGCTGCCGCTGCGCCGCAGGCCAGGACCGCGGGCAGCGGCTCCAGGGGCAGCGCCGCCCGGGTGCCGTGCACCGCCGCCATCGCCGCCAGCGCCGCGAGGCCCGGGGCGAAGAGCACGCCGGCGAGCTCGCCGCCGCGGACCGGGCCGACGCGGCCGGTGTACCAGAAGAGGATCGGCGTGCGCACCAGCAGGCCGGAGATGGCGTAGCTCGCCGCGACGCCGAACGCGCCCCATCGCAGCCCCGCCACGAAGGAGAGGATCGAGAGCGAGCCGTTCACCGCGCCGACCTTGAGCAGCTCGGCGCCGCGCCCCTGCGCCACGAGGAGCCACGAGGTGGCGTTGCTCACCGGCTGCACCAGCCCGACCAGCCCCAGCACCGCGAAGATCCGCCCCGCCTCCTCCCAGCCTGGCCCGAGCACGAGCAGCACCACGTCGTCCGCAGCGGCGACGAGGAAGCCCACCGCGGGAATGGTGACCAGCGCCACCGCCTCGAGGAGCTGGAGGAAGACGCGGCGGAGCCGGGGCGGATCGTCGGCGATGCGGCTCAGCGCAGGCACCGCCACCGACGAGAGCGGCTGGTTGATCTGCACGAGCGGCTGCATCAGCAGGTTGTAGGCCCGGGAGTAGACGCCCAGGGCGCCCGCGCCGACGAAGCGGCCGATGAGCACGTTGTCGAGGTTCCGGGCCAGGTAGTTGACCAGGTTGGCGCCGGTGAGGTTGCCGCCGAAGCGCACCAGCTCGCCGAGCCCCGCGGTGCGGCGGGGGAGCGAGGGGCGCCAGCCACAGGCGACGAAGACGAAGATCGCGTTGGCCAGCGCGGTGGCCACCTCGCGGGCGACCAGCGCCCACACGCCCCAACCCGCCCACGCGCCGGCGACCGCCACCGCGATCCCCGTGGCGAGGGAGCCGAGCTCCACCAGCGCCAGCGGGCCGAAGCGCATCTGCCGGCGGAGGAGCGCCTGGTGCTGCTGGGTGAGGCCGCCGAAGACGAAGGAGGCGGCGAGGGCAGCGGTGATCCACGCGAGGCGGGGCTCATCGTAGAACCAGGCCACCAGCGGCGCTGCAGCAGCGGTGACGAGGGCGAGGAGGAGCGAGACGCAGACGTTGATCCAGAAGAGCGCGCTGACCTGGTCGTGGCGGATCGCCGTGCGCTGCACCGTCGCGGTGGAGAGGCCGAGGTCCTTGATCACCAGCACGAAGCCGGTGACTGCGGCGACCATCGCCACGAGGCCGAAGGCCTCCGGCGCCAGAAGCCGCGCGAGCACCGCGGTGGAGCCCAGGGTGAGGACGAATTTGCCGCCCTGCGCCAGCAGGGTGACGAGGCCGCCGCGGACCGAACGCTGCCCGAGGTCGCCGTCGGCGACCTCGATCCATCGGGCGTGCTTGATGTCGCTCACGGCGGCGCCATCGGCCCACCGAAGCGTTGGCGGGTGCGGTTGAGGAAGGCGAAGAGCGGCGGGCAGAGCGCCGCTGCGCGGAAGACGGCGAGGTCCCGTGGCGCGAGGTGCTCCATGGCGAGGGCGGCGGCCTCCCGGCGATCGCTCGCGTCGCCGTGGAGATGGGCGTGGCTCATCGCGCGCCGGGCCCCGAGGCGGATCAGCCGCTCCATCTCCGGTCCGCGCAGCGCGTCGCGATTCTTGAGGAGCGCGAGGAGGAACCAGCGCTCTCGGCTCGCGAGGTTCTTGGAGAGGCTCCCGGGCGTATCCACGCGGTAGCCGTAGGCAGCCACCGGATCGAAGCACCAGCGCCTGCCCGCGACGATGCGCAGCCAGAGCTCGAGATCGTGGCGGCGCACCTGGCTCTCGTCGAAGAGGCCGATGTCGAGGAGGTGGTCCCGGCGCACCACCAGCGCGCCGGACGGGAAGAATTGGTTGCCGAGGAAGAGCCGGAGGAAGTCCCGCTCGTCGAGGCCGTTGGTCGGCTGCTCGATCGGCCAGAAGGGTTCCTGCTGCGCGAAGCTGCCATCGAGGCCGAGGTGATCGTAGTGGGCGAGGTAGGCCACCTCGTCCCGGAGGAGCGCGCGGGCCCGCTCCAGGTGGTCGGCGTACCAGACGTCGTCGGCGTCGAGGAAGGCGATCCAATCGCCGGTGGCGGCGCGGATCCCCTCGTTGCGGGCGCCCGCCCCGCCGCGCCGCGCGGTGCGCAGGAGCCGCACCTCGACGCCGCTGGCGGTGATCGCCTCCAGGGAGCCGTCGGTCGATCCGTCGTCGACCACGAGGATCTCGTGGGGGGCGAGGGTCTGCGCCGCGGCGCTGCGCAGGGCGGCGCCGATCCAGGGCGCGGCGTTGTAGCAGGGGATGACGACGGAGATCTTCATGGCCCGACCGCGCTTCTAGCAGAGCCCTTCGCGGCGGGCCAATCGAGGGCGCCCTCGATCACCTCGGCATACGAGGCGGCGAGCGCCTGCCTGCTGTGGTGGCGCAGGAGGTAGTCGTGGGCGCCGGCGACGAGGCGTGCCCGCAGGGCCTCATCGCGCAGGAGGCGCGCGATCGCTGCGGCGAAGCCGTCGGCGTCGTCGGCGAGGAGGAGCTCCTTGCCGTCGGCCACCGCGAGCCCCCGCGCGCCACTCGTGGTGGAGACGGTGGGGACGCCTGCCCGCAGCGAGTCGAGGAGCTTCATCGCGATCCCGCTGCCGGAGCGCAGCGGCACCGCAGCCACGGCGCCGGAGCGGAGGAAGTGGGTGGGGTCGGCGACGTAGCCCGCGAGCTCCACCCCGGCGCCGCGGAGCTCGCGCTCCAGCGCCGGGGCGAGCCCCCTGCCCCCGATCACCACCACGGCGCCGGGCACGAGATGGCGCAGGCGCGGGAGGATCTCCACGCCGAGGAAGCGGGCCGCCTCGGCGTTCGGCGGCCAGGAGAGCGTGCCGAGGAAGACCACGCGCTCGCCTGCGGCCGGCGGCGTGGGCGGCTGCTGCCCGAGGTCGCCCACCGAGGGGAGGCAGGTGATCACCCGATCCCCGCCCCCCAGCGCGGAGAGGCGCACCGCGTCCTCCGGCGAGATGGCGATGGTGCGCGTCGCCGCACGCAGGGCCCGCGCCTCGTAGCCTGCAGCGCGGCGCCCCTCGAGCCTGGCGGCCCGCGCGAGCAGGGACGAGGCCCCGGCGGCGCGGGCGAAGAGATCGGACTCGACGTTGTGCTCGTCGAGGATCACCCTGGCGCCGCGCGAAGCGGCGCTGGCACGCGCTGCTGCGGGAAAGACGTTCAGGTGGTCGCACCAGATCACGTCGGGAGCGTAGAGCCGGGCCCGCTCCTCCGCCGCTGCCAGATAGGAGCGGTTGCGGAATTTGGCGACGAGATAGGGCTCGGCGTGGAGGAGCTGCGCGAGCGCCGTCCGTGCCAGGGCCAGGGGCTTCCTGCGGATCCGCACCGGATGGCGCACGGGCGGGAGCACGGTGATCCCGGGGAGCGCCGCGGCGAGCGCGCTCCGCTGCGCCTCGATCGGCCCTTCCTCCACCACCGAGAGGACCTCCACCTCGGCGAAGCGCGAGAGGCAGGCCAGGGTCTCGAAGGTGCGCAGCTTGCCGCCGCCGTCCACGGGCCAGGGGAGCTCGGTGGTGAGGAAGAGGACGCGACGCTTCAATTCTCGCTCCTGCGAAGCAGCGCGATGAAGCGCGCCGCCATCGCCTCGATGGAATGATCGCTGCGGACCCGCGCCTCGAGGCGGCGGGCCCGCATCCCGTCGCCCTCGAGGGCAGCGGCGAGGGCACGGGCGAGCGCCGCCGGATCGCCGACCGGGACGAGAGCCGAGGCCTCCAGCACCTCGGCGATGCCGCCCACCGGCGTGGCGACCACGTCGAGCCCCAGGGCCCCTGCCTCGAGGAGCGCCAGGGGCAGGCCCTCGAAGCGCGAGGGCATCGCCAGGAGGTCCGCCGCCGCGAGGAGCGAGCGGCTCTCCATCCACCCGGGGAGCAGCACCCTGCCCTCGAGGCGCCGTGCAGCACGGAGCGCCTCCAGCTCGGCGCGGCTCGGCCCCTCGCCGCCGATCACCACCCGGACCTCCGGCGGGAGGTGCGCCGCCGCCTCGAGCAGATCGGCGAAGCCCTTCTGGCGATCGAGACGGCCCAGCGCCCCGATCACCCGCTCGTCCGCACCGAGGCCGAGGGCGCGCCGCGCCTCCGTCCGCTCGCCCTCGCGGAGGGGCGCAGGCAAGGGGATGCCGTTCGGGCACGCAGTCGCCTCGACGCCCCAGGCCGCCCGGGCCTCGGCAGCGGATGCCGCCGAGACGGCGACGACGCGGTCGAGCCCGCGGAGGCTCCGCCGCGCCACCAGCCTCCGCAACGTCCGCAGCCGCTCGACGCCGAGGGTGGCCAGCGGCTGTGGCAGATGGAGGAGCCCCACCGTGCTGGCGCAGCGGGCGCCGGCGGCGGCGAGGACGAGCCCGTCCTCCGGATCGGGCTGGTTGATCACCACCACGTCGGGGCGGTGCCGCTCGAGGGCGCGGGCCACCGCATCGACCCGCGACCGGTCGAGGGCGGCGCCGAGGGAACGGAGGCGGTAGCTGCCCTTGTGGCGGAGCGGCGCCTCGTGGAGCGGCACGGCACCGAGGTGGGCGCGGAGGCGGGGGTCGGGCTGCGCGGCAACGAACGTCGCGTCGATGCCCTGCCCGCGCAGCGCTGCGGCGAGCTGGGCGGCGAGGATCTCTGCGCCGCCGAAACCGGCGGCATCGCTGGCGAAAAGGACTCTCACGCAGGGCGCGGCATCGTGACAGAAGCGAACAGGCTGTCAACCAGCCGACGCGCCGGGACCCCGCCGTTTCCACAGCTCCGCCGCGGCGATGCGGGCGAAGGCCGCGTCCTCGACGAGGTAGCGGCGCGCGAGGCGCCGCGGCTCCTGCGCCAGCCGCCAGAGCCATTCGGTGCCCGTGCGCTGCACCAGCGAAGGCGCCCGGCGCACGCGGCCCGCGAGCATGTCGAGGCTGCCGCCGATCCCCAGGATCACCTTCGCCCCGAGGGCGCGAGCATGGGCCTGGACGAAGCGCTCCTGCCGCGGCGCGGAGAGGGCGACGAAGAGCACGTCGGGCGCCGCGGCCCGCACGGCGGCGAGCGCCGCCTCGAGGGCCTGCGGATCCCGTTCGAAGCCCAACGGCGGCGAGAGCACCCCGGCGACGCGAAGGGCCGGGTGCGCCTCCCGGAGCCGCGCCGCTGCAGCCTCGGCGACGCCTTCGGCGGCCCCGAAGAGGAAGACCGAGTGGCCCCGGGCGGCACAGGCCGCCGCGATCCGCGGCACCAGATCCGAGCCTGCCACCCGCTCCGGGAAGTCGGCGCCGAGGAGCCTGCCCAGCCAGACCACCGGCATGCCGTCGGCGGTGACCACGTCCCCGCTGCCCAGCACCCTGGCGAAATCCGGGTCGCGGTGCGCCTTCACCACCATGTCGACGTTGCAGGAGAGGATGGTGAGCGGGCCCTCGCCGCCTGCCACGTGATCGAGCGCTCGCTCGACCACCGCTTCGGTGGTGCACCGGTCCACCGGGATGCCGCAGACGTCGAACTTCATCGGCCGAGGCCCGCCGCCGCGATCACGAGGAGCCCCGCAGCCACCACCACCGCCGGGAGCCGGATCAGCCGCTGCGCCACGCCGACCACCCTCGCCTCGCCGAAGCCGAGCGGACCTGCCCAGGCGACGAAGAGCACGCCCACCGCGCAGGCGCCCACGGCGAAGTTGTAGGAGAAGGGCCGGCCCGGGTTGTACTCGACGTTGAACCAGCGGAAGAGCACGTACTCGAGCAGCGTGATCCAGACCGCCGCCCACGCCACGGTGAGCGCGCCTGCCACCGGCGCGGGGCCGACCAGTCCGGGCCGGCGGATCGACCACGTGGTGCCGGCGCTGCCGGCGACCAGCGCCGCCAGGGTCACCGCAGCGGAGGGACTCGCCCACCACGCAGCGGTACCGGGATCGAGCACGGCAGTGAAGGGGCGCGAGGCGAGGACCGCGGCGCCGGCGAAGATCGCCGTTCCCCGCAGCGCAGCAGCTGGAGCCGCAGGGACGATCGGCAGGAGCCCGAGGCCGAGAACGGCGAGGATCACGAGGGCGACGTGGGCCTGCGCCGGCGTCACCGCCTCCAGGCCGGTGAGTCCACCGAGGGCGGCACACGAGAAGGCGGCGGCGGCGACGGCAGCGGAGGTCCGCGCCGGCGGGGCCTGCTCCTCGGCGGGGACCGCTTCCGGCGGCTCTACCGCAGCCACCGACTCGAAGGGCATCGGCGCCGCGGCCTTGCCGCCTGCGGCCAGGCCCACCGCCATGGCGAAGGTGACGGTATAGGCGATCATCCCGTCGTAGAGGGGATCCTGCAGCACCGTCCAGGCCAGGAAGACGCCGACCACGCCGGCGGCGCCGAGGATCACCGCCCGGGCCTCGCCGTCCTCCGGGGCGAGGGATTTGGCCCCGCGCCGCAGCGCCGCGAGGACCGCGCCGAAGAGCCAGACGAAGGCGAGCAGCCCCAGCGGCCCGCTCTCCGCCCAGACGAAGAGCAGGTTGTTGTGGGTGTGGCAGCGGACCGGCCAATACTCCACCAGCGGGTCGTAGTAGTCGTGGGTCCGCGGGGTGAAGGTGCCGGCGCCGATGCCCGTCACCGGGTGATCGACGATCATCTCCAGCGTCCGCGCCCACATGAAGCCGCGGTGCCAGTTGTTGGTGTAGTCGGGATCGATCGCGCGCGAGGCCTTCTCGCGGAGCGCCGGCGAGGCGGCGACGACGACGCCGCCCAGCACCGCCAGCACCGCGAAGATCCGCAGCGCCTGCTTGAAGTGGCGCCCCACCACCGCCATCGTCCCCAGCCCTGCGGCGAGAGCCCCCCAGGCCGTGCGCACGAAGGTGAAGAGGTTGCCGAGGCCGGTGGGGATCGCGAGCAACGCCAGGATCCAGCTCCGCCTGCCGAGCGCCCTGGTGAGGAGCGCGGCGGAGAGGAAGGTGAGGCCGGCGGTGGTGACGAAGGCGTGGGTCGAGTGGCGCGAATAGGTGCCGACCACGAGGAAGCGATCGTCCGAGAAGGGCGCGTGGTGGACGATGGGCTTCTTCCAGTGGACCCAGTCGATGCCGGTGTAGTGCTGCACCACGCCGTAGAGCCCCTGCAGCGCCACGGCGACCACGAAGATCCTGGCCAGGCGGATCGCCCTTTCCCTGTCGCCGATGGCGCCGACGAGGAGGATACCTGCTGCGAGGCGGTAGACGCCCAGCGCGTCGGGGGCGAGGACGGAGGCGCCGGAGGCAGCCTGCGCCACCACGCCGAGCCCGAGGGCGAGCCCGTAGAGGAGGAGCGGCTTGTCGAAGGCGGTGGGCCGGAGGACCCGGTGCCCGAGGGCGTGGAGCGCGAGCGTGGCGCCGAGCACCACCGCCAGCGCGATCTGCACCGGGGCGATGCGGAAGCCGAGGCTGAAGGTGAAGAGCGCGAGACCAACGTCGAGCAGGAGCCGAAGCGCAAGGACCGCCCGCTCTCGCCCGCTCTTCTCGATCGCCCCCGCCAGCACGCTCATCTTCGCCCGTCCCCACCCGACATGAACGGAACCTTGTACGGCAGCGACGAGAGTTGGGTCAAACGCCGGATGCAGGGGCGATCGAGCCGGCGACCGGCCGGCGCTCCCGCCAGCTCTCCACCCCGCCCACGGCGACGCCCGCCAGCCCGAGGAGCGCCACCGGCATCCACGCCGCCACCACCGGCGGCAGGCTGCCGGAGATTCCCAGTGCCCGGAAGACGGTGAGCAGCGAGAAGACCACCAGCGAGATCAGGATCCCCTCCGCGAGCGCGGTCGCGAGGTGGCCCTTCCGGTTGCGACGCAGGGCGAGGCGGATCGCGAGCAGCGCCCCCGGGAGCGCGGCGAAGGGATAGGCGATCCGGTTGTGGAGCTCGTGGAGGTATTCGAGGCTGGAGAGCCCCATCCGCTCGCGGACCTGCACCTGCTCCCAGAGGGCGAAGAGCCCCATCTGCCGGGGCTTGCCGCCGTGGACGCGGAGGTCCTCCGGCGATTCGGGGAGGTCGACGCGAAGGGCCCCGTGGCGCTCCCGGGCGGTGCGCTCGCCGGCGCCGAAGCGCGAGACGACCGCCTCCTCGAGGAGCCATTTGCCGTCCTCGGTGGGAACCATCCGCGCCGCGTCGATCCGCCGCTGGAGCCCGAAGGAGCCGTCGAGCTCGTAGAGGCTCACGTCGGTGAACGCCTCGTCGTCGACGCCGCGCAGGTTGTAGAGCCGGTTGCCGGAGCGGAACCAGTGCTGCGGCTCGAGGTAGGCGCGGAAATCGCCCGAACGACGGAACTTGGTCGCCTTGATCTCGTCGGCCTTGCGGGCCGCCTCCACCACCACCACCTCGTTGAGCACGACCAGCCCAGCGCAGCCCAGCGCGCACGCGGTGAGGATGGCGGCGATGATCCGGCGGGGCGAGTTGCCGAGGGCGTGGAAGGCGGTGAGCTCGCCGTTCTGGCGCATCGCACTCACGGTGATCCCCGCTGCGAGGAGGAGCGCCGAGGGCGCCACCTGGTAGGCGAGATCGACCGAGAGGTTGGCGTAGAGGCGGACCACGTTGGCGAACCACCCCGCCCCGCGGAAGGAGTAGGCGCGGTCGGCGATGTCGACGACGAGGACCACCGCCACCACCCCGAAGAGCGTGGCGATCGCCGCGCGCACGTAGGAGAGGGCGAGGTAGCGGGTGAGGAGGCCGGGCACGAGCCTCATGCCGCCTCCCCGCGGCGGCGCTTCCACTCGAGGAGGAGGACGCCCATCGCGGCGATGAGGAGGACCGGCGCCCAGGCGGCGATCGCGGCGGGGAGCGTGCCGCGGCTGCCCAGCGTGGCGAAGACCTTGCCGAGGACGAAGTAGGCCACCACCGAGCCCAGGGTCCAGGCGAAGGCCTTGGCCCTGCCCCCCTTGCGCCTGCCGGACGCCGAGCCCGAGACGGCGACGCCCACCACGGAGAGCGCCAGCATCACGAAGGGATGGGCGAAGCGGCGGTGGTACTCCACGTAGCGATCGCGGACGTCCTTGCCCCGCGCGGTCCAATAGTCGGCGTCCGCGAGGAGCTCCGGCGGCGTGAGGTGCTCGCCGGGGCGCTTCATCTTGTTCTTGCGGGAGATCTCGTCCCCCGCCACCACGGCCACCCGCGCCCGCTCGAAGGAGGCCATCGCGTAGTCGTCGGTGCGGGGCTGCGCCCGGTGGAGCTCGCCCCCCTCCAGCTCGAGGGTGAGCGCGCCGCCGGGTCCCCTGGCGTCGAGGCGCCCTGCAGGCGCGAGGACGAGGATCGGCTGCTTCGGATCCCGCGCGTCCTCCACCAGCACGCTGCGGAGCGCACCGGTCTTCTGGTCCACCTCGCCGGCGAAGAGGGTGAGGTCGGAGAGATCCTCGTAGAAGACCCCCGGCTTCACGTTGCCGGCGAGGTTCCGCTTGATCATCTCGCTGGTGAGGAGCCGGGCGTTGAGCATCCCCTTCGGCTCGACGTACGTGGTGATCGCGAGCATCACCGCGGTGAGCACGGCGCCGAGGAGGAGCGGCGTGGCCAGGAGCGCCTGCGGCCCGTGGCCGGTCGCCGCCAGGGCGGTGATCTCGCGATCGTCGCCGAGGCGGCCCAGGCCGATGAGGATGCCGAGGAGGAAGGCGATCGGCATCCCGTACGAGAGCATCGACGGGAGGACGAAGAGCAGGATCCTGCCGACGTCGACCAGGCGCACGCCGGATCCGAAGATCACGTCGGCCTGCGCCAGCAGACGGGCGACGAAGAAGAGCTGCGTGAGGAAGAGGAGCGCCGCCAGGAAGGGCGGCACCACCTCGAAGAACACGTAGCGATGGAGGATCCTGCGCCGCAGCTTACAACTTCTCCTGGAGCTTCCGGTCCTTCTCCTCGACCTGCTTCGCCATGTCGGCGACGAAGGTCTGCAGGCGGGCGGCGAGCTCCTTGTCCTTGAGGGCCATCATGCGAACCGCGAGGTAGCCCGCATTCTTCGCGCCGGCCTTGCCGATGGCAACCGTGGCGACCGGGACGCCGCCGGGCATCTGCACGGTCGAGAGGAGGGCGTCGAGGCCGTCGAGGGTCGAGCCGCCGGCCAGCGGCACGCCGATCACGGGCAGCGTCGTGGTGGCAGCCACCACGCCGGCGAGGTGCGCCGCTGCGCCGGCGCCGCAGATGATCACCTCGATGCCGCGGCCCGGGGCCTCGGTCACCAGCTTGTGGGTCCGCTCCGGGGTGCGGTGGGCCGAGGAGACGCGGACGTCGCAGGCGATGCCGAACTCGGCGAGAGCGTCACGAGCCCCTGCCATTTCGGTCCAGTCGGAATCGGAACCCATGAGGATGAGAACACGCGGCTGCTGGCTCATTCGGTCTCCTTCGCAAAAGCCCGGTGGGCGATGTCACGCCGGAGCTGCATCCCGGCGAAGTGGATCTTCTCGCAGGCAGCATAGGCCTTCGCCCGCGCCTCCCCGAGGTCCTTGCCCCTGGCGGTGACGCCGAGGACGCGACCGCCGCTGGTGACGACCCTGCCGCCGTCCGCCTTCGTGCCAGCGTGGAAGACCACCAGGTCGGCGTCCTCCTCCACCGCATCGAGGCCCTCGACCGGATCGCCGGTCCGCACCGAGCCCGGGTAGCCCGCAGCGGCGAGCACCACGGTGAGCGCGGGTTTGGGGCTGAAGGAGAGCTCCACGCCCCGGAGGTCGCCGCGGGCAGCGGCGTCGAGGGCCGGGAGCAGGTCGCTCTCCAGGCGGGCGAGGATCGGCTGGGTCTCCGGATCGCCGAGGCGCGCGTTGAACTCGATCACCTTCGGGCCCTGCGCGGTCATCATCAGACCGGCGTAGAGGGCGCCGCGGAAGGGCCGGCCCTCCGCCCGGAGCTGGCGGACCGCAGGGCCGAGCACCCGATCGGCGACGATCTGCAGGTCCGCGTCCTTCATCGCCGGCGTCGGTGAGTAGGCGCCCATGCCGCCGGTGTTGGGGCCGGTGTCGCCCTCCCCCACCCGCTTGTGATCCTGCGCGGGGGCGAGGACGACGAAGCGCTCGCCGTCGACGAGGGCGATGACGCTCGCCTCCTCGCCTTCCAGCTTCTCCTCGATCACCACCCGCGCGCCCGCCGAGCCGAAGGCCCTGCCGACGAGCATCTCGTCGATCGCCGCCTCCGCGTCGGGCTGGGTCTCCGTGACCACGACGCCCTTGCCTGCGGCGAGGCCGTCCGCCTTCACCGCCACCCTGCCGGCGTGGTTCGCCGCGAAGGCCTTCGCCTCCGCCGGATCCTCGAAGACGCCGAAGGCCGCGGTGGGGATCCCGGCGCGCTCCATGATCCCCTTGGCGAAGGCCTTGGAGCTCTCCATCTCGGCGGCGGCGCGGGACGGGCCGAAGCAGCGGATGCCCGCTTCGGCCAGCGCGTCGGCGAGGCCGAGGGAGAGGGGCTTCTCGGGGCCCACCACCACCAGGTCGATCGCCTCCTCCTTCGCGAGCCGGACCAGCCCGTCGACGTCCTCGGCAGCGACGGGAACGAGCCGCGCCACCTTCGCGATGCCCGGGTTGCCCGGCGCGCAGAGGAGCTCGCTGCAGCGCGGGCTCTGGGCGATCTTCCAACAGAGGGCGTGCTCGCGGCCGCCACCACCCACGACGAGAACCTTCACGTCCACTCCCACGCGGCTTCGCCTACCGCCGCACTTCCGCCTCGGGCCGAAGCCGGAACAACGCCGTGCGGGCGCTGCGGTTGTCCGGGTCCCGGGCGAGCACTTCGCGGAGGCGGGCCTCCGCGGCTTCCCGGTCGGCGGAGCGCGCATCGAGCGCACCCAGCCGCTGCAGCGCGGGGAGATAGGCGATCCGGCGCTCGATCGCCAGCAGATACGAAGCGTGCGCCGCTCGCTCCCTGCCGAGGCGCTCCTGCGCCCTGCCTGCGAGGAGCGGCCCCACCGGCGAGAGCCGCTCGGTCTTGCCGATCCGCTCCGCGTGGCGCAGGGCCTGGGTGGTGTCGCCGCGCTCGAGCGCCACCTCGAATTCCACCAGGCGCGCGAGGAGCTGGTCCGGGTCGAGGCGGAGGGACTCCTCGGCGAGGCGCGCGGCATCGCGGGCGGCGCCCTGGTGGTGGCGCAGCAGCGCGGCGCCGGCGAGGGCGGGGGCGTCGGAGGGAGCGCGGCCGCCACCTGCGAGGAGCGGCTCGTGGAGGCCGGCGAGGAGGAGCGGGACCGGCTCGAAGAAGGGGCCGGGGCTCGGGCGCACGCGCTCGGGATCGAGCTCGGCCAGGGTCCGCAGGGTGCCGTAGGCCGCAGCGGCGCCACCGGCCCGGGCCTCCGCCGCGGCGAGGAAGAGGAGCGGCAGGCGGCGCCACGGGCTCTCCTCGTGGAGGGCGCGGAAGGCGGCGATCGCATCCGCCGTGTTGCCGGCGGCGAGCGCGATCCGGCCCAGGAGCAGGCGCACGGCAGGGTCCTGCGCCGGCAGCAGCGCGGCGAAGGCGGCGGCCTCCGCCGGGGCCGCTGCGTCGAGGGCGTGGAGCGCGAGCTGCCAGGCGAGCGAGGCGGCGCTGGCGGGATCGGCGTCGCGGGTCCTGGCGAGCGCCTCGGCCAGGTCGCCGTCCGCGCGCCGCACCGCGAGCAGGAGCGCTGCCGCGCCGGCGCGGACGGCCGGGTCGAGGTCGGCGCCGCGATCGAGGAGCCTGCCGGCAGCTGCTGCTGCGGTGGCGTCCCCGTCGATCTGCCAGGTGATCCGGGCGAGCTGCAGCGCCGCCTCGTCGGGCTGGGTGGCGCGGAGCGCTTCGGCCCAGGTGCGGACCGCGTCGACGGATCCGACGGAGAGGGCCAGCTCGGCCAGGGCCCGGAAGGCCTTCGCGTCGGCGGGATCACTCCGCAGCCGCGACTGGAGATCGGCGGCGGCACCGGCGGGATCGCCGAGCTGCAGCCTGGCGAGGCCGCGGAGGAGGAGCGCCCGGGAGCGGGTCGGATCGATCCGGAGCGCCTCCTCGGCCAGGGCGAGGGCCCGCGACGGGGACGCTTCGCTCCAGCTGCGGGCCAGGGCGACCAGCGCGCCGGGGCTCCTGCCCGAGAGTTCCACCGCCCGGGCGGCGTGCACCTGCGCCAGCTTGCGGCGCTCGTCGCCGCCGAGGGAGAGGAGCACGTGGGCCCAGGCGCGCTCGATGGCGGGATCGGGCTGCCCGCCGCGGAGAAGCCAGGCGCCGAGGTCGAGCGCCGTCTGCCGGGTGGCGGGATCCTCGAGCGGCGCCTCGAGGAGGGCGACCGCCTCCAGCCAGCCCGTGGCAGCCTCGCGCTCCGCCGGGGCGAGCACCGCTGCGCGGCGGAAGGCGCGCCGGGCGGCGTCCAGGGAGGCGGCAGTGTCGGTGGCCAGCCCCGCCCTGCCCTCCGCGAGCCGGGCCGCGGCGTTGCCGGCGAGCGTGGGCTCCGCCAGCGCCCAGGCAGCGAGCCGGGCCTGCCCGGCGTGATCCTCGGGCGACGGGCGTGACCCGGCGGCCACGACGCCGGCAACGGCGCCGAGCCCCGCCACCACCAGGAGGGCGCCGAGGGTGGCGAGGAGGAGGTTCTGGTTGCCCCGGGGCGGCGGGGGCAGCGGGGGTGGCGGCGCCTCCTCGGGCGCCGGCGGCGGTGCTGGCGCCACCGGCGCGTGCCGCGGCCCCGGCGTGAAACGGAAGGAGCCGCCGGGCCCTGGCGTCACCTGGCCCGGCTCCAGGGGCGGTTCGCCCTGGCGCGCGGAAGTCCCGGCGCCGGATCCGGCTGCTGGTGCTTCGGCGGCGGCGCGGCGCGGGGACCGCTGCTTGCCCGGGCCCCAGGCGGGCCGCGGCCGCAGCAGCACATTCCCCCTGCACCGGGGACAGGGGACGCGAAGCCCCTCCGCCGGCAGGCGCTCGCGGTCGAGGAGGAAGGCCTCTCCGCATTTCGGACAGTCGATCCGCATGGCGCCCCCCAGGCCGATATCGCACCCACCGGCTGTGCCAGGTCGCCGCACGAACCGCAACGGCTGTCGGACCGGCGGGGCCCGATCCGACGCCCGAACGAGACGGACCCTGCCGGCACGGGGCAGGCAGGGTCCCTCGGAAGGCCCGAAACCTCGCCGGGATCAGTGCCGGAAGTGGCGCATCCCGGTGAAGACCATGGCGATGCCGCGCTCGTCGGCGGCGGCGATCACCTCGTTGTCGCGTACCGAGCCGCCGGGCTGGATCACGCAGGTGGCGCCTGCCTCGGCGACCTGGTCGAGGCCGTCGCGGAAGGGGAAGAAGGCGTCGGAGGCCACCGAGCTCCCCTCGAGGGGGAAGCGGGTCTTGAGGCGGGCGATGCGCACCGAGTCGACGCGGGAGGTCTGGCCGGCGCCGAGGCTCAGGATGCGGTCGGGGGCGCCGAAGACGATGGCGTTGCTCTTCACGTGCTTGCAGACCCGCCAGGCGTAGAGGGCGCCCTTCAGCTCCTCGGCGGTGGGCTGCCGCTTCGTCACCACGCGTAGCTCGGCCTCGGTCACCTCGCCGAGGTCGCGGTCCTGGACGAGGAGGCCGCCGACGAAGGAGCGGACCTCGCGGCCCGCGCGCTTCCAGCTCGAGCGGGGCTGGCCGAGGAGCGGGTTGGCGAGGAGGCGGAGGTTCTTCTTATCCGCCAGGGCGGCCCGGGCCTCGTCGTCGTACGAGGGCGCGATCACGCACTCGAGGAAGAGCTCCTTGAGGGCCTCCGCCGCGGCGCGATCCACGGGGCGGTTGAGCGCCACGATGCCGCCGAAGGCGGAGGTGGGATCGATCTCGCGGGCGAGGCGGAAGGCCTCCGCGGGCGTGGCGGCGCTGGCGACGCCGCAGGGGTTGTTGTGCTTGATCACCACGCAGGTCGGCTCGTCGAATTCCTTCACGCAGGCGAGCGCCGACTCGAGATCGAGCAGGTTGTTGAAGGAGAGTTCCTTGCCGCCCAGCACCTCGGCCCAGGCGATCGAAGGCTCCTGCGGCGCGGGATGGGTGCGGTAGAACGCGCCGGCCTGGTGGGGGTTCTCGCCGTAGCGGAGGCTCTTGCCCTCCTGCCCGATCACGGAGAGGAAGCTCGACGCCTTCGGCGCCTCCTGCCCCTCCTCGGCGAGGCCGCCGAGGTATTCGGAGATCGCGGCGTCGTAGGCAGCGGTGTGGGCAAAGGCCTTGCGCATCAGCTCCATGCGCGTGGAGCGCGAGAGCGCGCCGCCTGCGCGGAGCTCGCCCAGCACCCGGTCGTAATCGGCGGGATCGACGACGATGCCCACGTGCATCGCGTTCTTGGCGCTGGCGCGGACCATCGCCGGGCCGCCGATGTCGATCTCCTCGACGCACGCGCCGAAGGAGGCGCCACGGGCCACCGCTTCGCGGAAGGGATAGAGGTTCACGACCACGAGGTCGATCGGTGTGATCTGCTGCGCCGCGAGCTCGGCGAGGTCGGACTCGACGTCGCGACGGGCGAGGATGCCGCCGTGGATCTTCGGGTGGAGCGACTTGACGCGGCCGCCGAGGATCTCGGGAGCCCCCGTCACCTCCGACACCGCCTTCACCGGCAGGCCGGCTTCCTTGAGCTGCCGGGCGGTACCGCCCGTCGAGACGAGCTCGAAGCCCAGGGCGACGAGCCCCTGGGCGAAGGGAACGAGGTGCGCCTTGTCCGAAACAGAGAGGAGAGCGCGCCGAACGCCGGCCATGAGATGCCTCCGGGATGGGATCCGCGGCGCCCTCTACCAGCTTCGGCCCTGCCGTTCAACGACCGGCGCAGCCTGCGGGCTCCTCGTCCCACTCGTCGGTGGTGGCGACGCGCAGCTTGTAGAGGCCGCGGCTCTCCACCTGGCGGATCCGCTCGCGGGTCAGGTTCATGATCGCGCCGACCTCTTCGAGGGTGATCCCCCCGCGGTCGGCGACGTCGAGGGCGCAGGTCTCCTCGAGCTCCCAGACCTCCTTGTCGGGGAAGTTCACCTTGACCGAGCCGGTCTCCGGGTTGACGTCGAGGTAGAGGTGGTGCTTGCAGGAGACGAACATGCAGGGGCGCGGGCCGTTCGCGCACTGCGAGCGGGTCCTGGGACGGTGCGACTCGATCTCGCCGAGCAGCTGCTGCTCCTCGGGATCGACGAGGCCCATCATCCGACGGCGCCGCAGGTCGCGCGCCATCTCCTTGCGGGACATCGTCTTCGAGCGCTGCCGTGCGCTCTCCTCGATCTGGCTCTCGTCGTTCGTGGGAAGCGTCATCTCGAGCTTGTTCATGTTCCCTCCCGATCCGTGTGCGCTGCAGCCCGCGCCGCCACCAGGTGGCCTGCGAGGCGCTCGATCCGTTCCGTGAGGCGCGCGGCGGACTCCCGCACGCGCGCCAGATCCTGCTGCAACCGCTCGCGCTGGCGCGGCGCCAGCTGCGTCTCCGCGACGGAGCGCTCCAGGCGCGCCCCAATCTCGTCGAGGCCCTGCTCGACCACGTCGAGCTCGCCCCGCAGGTAGAGGAAGCTGCCGCGGATCTCGTCGAGGGTCATGCCCTCGGCCATCATCGCCTTGATGGCGTTGAGCCGCCGGATCACCGCCACCGGGTAGACGCCCCGGCTCCCGCGGTGCTTGCCCTTGGTGCCGACCCGCCTGCTGCGGGGAAGCAGCCCCACCTGCACGTATTTGCGGAACGTGCCCTCGCTGAGGCGCACGCCCCGCGAGCGGAACATCGCCAGCACCTCGGCTGCGGTGACGCCGCTCGCACCGAGCTCGCGCTCCATCTCCTGGATTTCGGCTGGCGAAAGGATCGTCCGCATCGGGCCTCGTTCCGCGATATCGCTTGGATAGTCTCGCTTGAGTGGAATTGCGTCAATGGACGGTCAACTTTGTCGTCGGGAGACCCTGTGGATTCTTTTCGAAGATGGATCGGTCAGTGAATTCCCCGCGCTTCTCGTCGACGCTCGTCACGCGTGAATGGAGTCGTTCGAAGGGAGTGCGTGGATTCGCCGCGGGCCATCGGCCGCGGCGCCCGGAAGCGCCTTGCTTCCGCTCCGGGCCGTCCGCTCACGCGGCGTCTCCGATGCGGTGCGAGGAATCGCCCGGAGCGAAGCTGCCAACAGAAAGGGGCGCCACCCCTCGCGGGATGGCGCCCCTGGCGCTTCAGCGCTCGACCGCTGCGGCGTTACCGCTGCCGGAGCTCGACGAAATAGGGCTCGACCGTCGTGGTGACGTCGGCATCATCGGCGTATTGCACGCGGAAGTAGTAGGTGCCGTTGGCCCGCGGCGTCCAACTGAGCAGGGAGCAATTGCCCCAGCCGCCATCGTCCGCCTCGAGGATCATCGTGGTGCCATCGACGTCGTAGAGGACGATCTTCGTGTCGTTGCTCGACCCGTTCACGCGGAAGCAGCCACCGGCGATCCCGGCGTAGGTCTCGATCTCGTACGTGGTTCCGGCGCTCACCGTGAACGAGTAGTAGTCGCGGTCTCCCGGGCCGACGTCGGCGTCGAGCTGCTCCCCGGCGGCGATCGGGTTGGCGGTGAGCGAACTGTCGTTGGGCTCCGTCTCGGCGAGGGTCGGCGCCGAATGGACGTAGAGCGTATAGGCCCCGGTCGCGGCCGCTCCATGGGTGCTGGCCACCACGTAGAGGTGGTCACCGGCGGCGACGCCGACGGTGAGCCGGCTGGTCCCCGTGCCATTGGGGTTCGCGTCGTCGTTGCCTGCGGTGCAGCCCAGCGTCGGGTGGGCCGGATCGAAGCCGTTGGTGAAGGCATGGAGGTAGCCATCCCCGCTCCACTCGACGTGGAGGGTCACGGTCTGCGCCGCGCCGGTGAGGTTCTCGTAGTGGTACACGTCGTAGTGGACCATGTTCGCCGTCGCGGTGCAGGCCTCGTCGGGGCGACTCCACTGCGGATCGGAGGAGTCCAGCGACCCGATGAGCCAGCCGTGGCCTCCGGCTGCCGGCACCCGCAGGCTCTCTGCCTGGCAGCTCGCACTGCAGCCGTCGCCGTCGGCCGTGTTGCCGTCGTCGCAAGCCTCCACGCCTGCCTGCACGAAGCCGTCCCCGCAGGTAGCCACCGTGCAGGCGCTGGTGCAGGCGTCGGTGTCGTCCGTGTTCCCGTCGTCGCAGGCCTCCATCGCCGGCGCCCCCAGGCAGGTGATGGCGTCGAGCATCTCGGCGACGCCGCAGTTGTCGTAGTCGATCGGGTTGGTGCTCGCCGTGCAGACGAAGGCGACGCACTCCCAGTTGTAGGCGTGCGGCATGGGGTCGTCGTCCTCGCCGGCGCCGCCGCCCCAGCTCACGCTCGCCGCGCGCAGGTAGCCGAGGCTCTGGCAGATGCCGTGCTCGGGCGCGTTGCCGTTGGTGCTCACGTCGATCGAGCAGGGGCCGGTGCAGGAGCCACCGTCGTCGCAGACGTGGCCCGCGTTGCCGCCGGGGTTGGTCACCACCGGGCTCTCCACCGTCGCCAGGGCCGGCGACATGTCGACGGTGCCATTGCCGCACCGTGCCACCACGCAGGCGTTGGAGCAGGCGTCGTCGTCCACCCGGTTGCCGTCGTCGCATTCCTCCAGCCCCTCGGTGGCGCCGTCGCCGCAGACGGCGAGCCTGCAGCCCGTCGCGTCGCAGACCCAGCCGGGCTCGACCTGGCAACCGGCGCAGCCGTCGCCCGCGGTGTCGTTGGCGTCGTCGCAGGTCTCGCCCGTCCCCACCAGGCCGTCCCCGCAGGCGGCGATGGTCTCCGCCGTGAGCGTGAACGAAGGCATCGTGGTCAGCGCATCGAAGGTGGTGGCGAGGACGGCAATGCTGCCGCCTGCCGGCACGTCGACATAGGTGACGAGGCTGTCGAGGGTGTTGTTCCAGTCGTCGTTCGCCGCCACGCACGAGGCGGCCGGATCGGTGGGATCGAAGGGCACCGAGGAGATCTCGAGGAAGCCGTCGACGCTTCCGCCCCAATTCGCCAGAACGTTCACGACCACCGGATGGACGCCGGGGTTCACCAGCTCGACGAGCACGTAGTAGTGCGCACCGCCGCTCTGGCGACCGCAGCCCTCCCCCATCCGCGCGTAGGTCGGGCTGGTCGCGGGGACGCTGCCGGTCCTTGCGCTCGACTGCCCGACCGGCGCCACGACGAAGATCTCCTCGGCGCAGCTTGCGTCACAGCCGTCGCCGGCGGTGGTGTTGCCGTCGTCGCAGCTCTCCCCCGCCTCGACCGCTCCGTTCCCGCAGACCGGGCAAGGCGCGACCTGGTCGCAATCGGGGTCGTCGCAATCGTAGGCGCCGTCCCCATCCTCGTCGCCCGGCTCCCCACAGCGCTCGACGTTGGCGCAGCCCCCGGTGTCGACGGTGCAGGCGCTCGTGCAACCGAGGGTGCCGCTGTTGAAGCCCCAGGTGCTGCAATCCTCGCCGGCAGGGGCCGCGCCGTCGCAGACTTCGCCGCGCTGCAGGACACCGTCGCCGCAAATGGGGCACTCGAAATGCCCGCTGCATTCGTCGTCCGCGCAGTCGGCGTCGCCGTTCTCGTCCTCGTCGCCGGCGACGCTGCAATCCTCGAAGGGCAGGCAGGCGCTGGTGTCGAAGGCACAGGCCTCGGTGCAGCCCAGGGTGCCGCCCGAGAAGGAGAGCCCGGTGCAGCTGGCGCCGCCCAGGTCCCCGCCGTCGCAGGCCTCCGTCGTCTGGTTGATCACGCCGTCGCCGCAATGGGGCTCGTTGCGGCACGTGGGACCGCAGCCGTCGCCGGCCTCGCGGTTGCCGTCGTCACAGACTTCCCCCCTGTCGACCACGCCGTCGCCGCAGCGTGCCTCCGTGCAGTCGGTGCGGCAGGCGTCGGGGGCGTTGTCGCTGTTCGCCTCGCCGTCGTCGCAGGCTTCGTCCCCCTCGAGGATGCCGTCTCCGCAGATCGCGGCGCTGCCCCCGGCGCCGCCGCTGCCACCGCTCCCCCCGGCGCCGCCCATCCCCCCGATGCCGCCCGCTCCGCCCCCGGCGCCGCCGCCGCCGGTGCCCCCCGCCGCGGGCGGAGGAGGCTCCCCACCGCCACAACCGACGAAGACGCCGCAAAGCGATACCACCACAGCCAGATGCCTGAAGCCCAAGCTCCCCTCCCGTGCTCGAACTGCTGGTGAAACGACGAGCGTGGCAGGAGGCGCCTGGCGGCCCCGGCTTATTTTTTCTGTATTCCTCTGCCGGCCTGGACGGTCAGTCCTCCGCGCAGCGCCGCGGGATGCGCGCATCCCGCGCCAGCTCGACCACGCCCTGTTCCTCGAGCCGAAGGGCGAGCTGGCCGGTGGCAGGAATCTCCACGGCGAGCGCGCAGCGGATCCCCGAGGCGCCGACGCGGAACTCGAGCCGGTGGGCCCCGGCGGGCACGTCGAAGACCGCGGGCATCGTCCGCAGCGCAGCGAGCTTCGCCCCGTCGACGAGGGCCACCGCGGGCGTCCAGCTCGAGAGGACGAGCCGGCCCAGCGGCCCCGGTGCATCCGCCGCCGGCTCCGGCGCAGCAGCCTTGCGCGGCGCCGGTCGGCGGGTCGTCTCCGGAGCTGGCGCGGCGCGGACTGCCGCCTCCTCTCCGCCGCCAGCCCGTTCCGCCACGGCAACGGAGAGCGCGGGGCTCACCGGAGCCGCTTCGGCAGGCGCCCGGGGTGCGACCCGCTCCACGGCCCCGCCGCCTGGCGCAGCATCCTGCCCGGTGCCGACGGCCTCCGCGGGTGCGGGCGGATCCCCCACGCTCGGAGCGGATGGCTCCGTCGGCTCGTCCGGCTCCTCCGCCACGACCGGCGGCGCTTTTGCAGCCGTGGGTTCCTGCGCCACGCCGGGCGCCGGCGCCGCGACCGGCGCCATCGTCGTCGCCTCCGCCACCGGCGCCACCGAGCCCTGCCGCCCTGCTGCCCACCAGCTCCCGCCGGCAACCAGCAGCAGCGACACCCCCGCCAGCGCAGCGCGGCCCCGCCACCGCGTCCCCCCGCCGACGCGCGCCGCCTCCTCCTGCCCTCCGCCAGCAGGCCGCAGCGCCACCGCCGTCGCAGCCGGCGCCGGCGGCGGCAGAGGCCGAAGCCCGGCCACCGGCCCCTCGCGCACCGCCCCCGGCTGCACCGTCGCCGCCTCGGGATCGAACCAGCCCTGCGAAACCGGCTCGAGCTCCGCCGAGACGATCTCCACCGAGGCAGGCTCCGCGGCCCCGCCCTGACCCGCGGCGCCGACGACCGCGGTCCCCGACGACAGCTCCCGGAGGAACGCCGCCAGGTCGGTCTCCGCCGGCGAGCGCACCAGCCGCTGCCTGCACTCGGCGAGCGCCCGCGCCGCCTCGTCGCCGTTGGCAGGCCGCAGCGCCGGATCCCGCTCCAGCAACTGCAGCACCAGGTCGTCGAGGAATCCGGGGACCTCCGGCGCGAAGCGCGAGGGCGGCGGGATCTCCCGCTGCACCACCTGGAGGAGCACCGCCCCGTCGGAAGCGCCGTCGAAGAGCGGCCGCCCGGTGAGGCATTCCCAGAGCACGACGCCGAGTGCGAAGACGTCCGCCCCCGCATCGAGCGCGAGCCCGCGCGCCTGCTCCGGCGCCATGTAGGCGCATTTGCCCCGGACATGGCCCGGCCGCGTCACCGTGGAGCGCCACGCCGCCTTCGCGATCCCGAAATCGGCGAGCTTCACCTCGCCCTCCCGGGAGAGGAGCACGTTCTGCGGCGACACGTCGCGATGGACCAGCGCGAGCGGGCGGCCCTGCTCGTCGCAGAGCCGGTGGGCGTAGCCCAGCCCCCGGGCCACCTCGCCGGCGACGTGGACGCTGCGGGCGGGGCCGAAGCGGATCCCCCGGGTCCGGCAGATCCGCTGCAGGTGGGCGAGGGTCGGCCCCCGCACGAACTCCATGGCGAGAAACCAGGTGCCGTCGACCTGCCCGAAGTCGAAGGTGTGAACGAGGTTGGCGTGGCCGAGCCTGGCGGAGAGCCGGGCCTCGTCCAGGAACATCTCGACGAAGTCGGCCTCGGAGGCGAGCTCGGGGCGCACGACCTTGACCGCCACCTCCTTCTCGAAGCCGCCCTCGCCGGAGAGCGAGGCCCGGAAGACCGTGGCCATGCCGCCACCCCCCACCCGCTCGAGGAGGGTGTAGCGGCCGAATCTGGCTGGCAGCGCGATTTCAGGCGCGCGCACGTTCGCTCCGACTGTCGAAAGGGGGGCCCCCGACTCTACCAGAGGCCCGCCAAGCGGCCAGACCGCCTGGGGAAAAAAGCGCCCCGGCCTTCGTTGACAGGTTCGATGCCGTTCTTAAGGTGGCGGTTCGAAAGCCCCCGACAGCCGGGGAGAAGATTCGAACAGCGAGGAATACGTGGGAAAGATCATCGGAATCGACCTCGGCACCACCAACTCCGTCGTCGCGATCATGGAGGGCAAGGAGCCCAAGGTGATCGCCAACGAGGAGGGGCACCGCACCACCCCGTCGGTCGTCGGCTTCGCCAAGGACGACGAGGTGCTGGTCGGCCAGGTGGCGCGCCGCCAGGCGATCACCAACCCCGAGAACACCGTCTACTCGGTCAAGCGCTTCATGGGCCGCAAGTACGACGAGGTGAAGCAGGAGGCCGAGCGCGTGCCCTACAAGGTGGTGCGCGACGCCAACGGCGACGCCGCCATCGAGGTGAAGGGCAAGCACTACACCCCGCCCGAGATCAGCGCGCGCATCCTCCAGAAGCTGAAGCGCGCCGCCGAGCAGTACCTCGGCGAGCCGGTCACCGAGGCCGTGATCACGGTGCCTGCCTACTTCAACGACTCGCAGCGCCAGGCCACCAAGGATGCAGGCAAGGTCGCGGGCCTCGACGTCAAGCGCATCGTCAACGAGCCCACCGCTGCCGCGCTCGCCTACGGCCTCGACAAGAAGTCGAACGAGATCATCGCGGTCTACGACTTCGGCGGCGGCACCTTCGACATCTCGATCCTCGAGGTCGGCGAGAACGTGGTGGAGGTGATCTCCACCAACGGCGACACCCACCTCGGCGGCGACGACATCGACGAGCGGGTGATGCAGTTCCTGATCGCCGAGTTCAAGAAGGACACGGGCATCGACGTCTCGAAGGACAAGATGGTCCTGCAGCGCCTCAAGGAGGCGGCGGAGAAGGCGAAGATCGAGCTCTCCTCCACGATGGAGACCGAGATCAACCTGCCCTTCCTCACCGCGGATCAGACCGGCCCCAAGCACCTGGCCCTCAAGCTCACCCGCGCCAGGCTCGAGCAGCTCATCGACGACCTCGTCGAGCGGAGCATGGAGCCGGTGCGCAAGGCGCTGGCCGACGCAGGCAAGCAGCCCGGCGAGATCGACGAGATCGTCCTCGTCGGCGGCTCGACCCGCATTCCCCGGGTCCAGGAGGCGGTGAAGAAGTTCTTCGGCAAGGAGCCGAACCGCTCCGTGAACCCGGACGAGGTCGTCGCCATCGGCGCCGCGGTCCAGGCCGGCGTCCTCTCCGGCGAGGTGAAGGATCTCCTCCTCCTCGACGTGACCCCGCTCTCCCTGGGCATCGAGACCCTGGGCGGCGTCTTCACCAAGCTGATCCCGCGCAACACCACCATCCCGACCCGCCGGAGCGAGACCTTCTCCACCGCCAGCGACAGCCAGACCTCGGTGGAGGTCCACGTGATGCAGGGCGAGCGCGAGATGTCCGCGGGCAACAAGACCCTGGGCCGCTTCCACCTCGACGGCATCCCGCCCGCCCCCCGCGGCGTGCCGCAGATCGAGGTCACCTTCGACATCGACGCCAACGGCATCGTGCACGTGAGCGCGAAGGACAAGGCCACCGGCAAGGAGCAGAAGATCACCATCACCGCGTCCTCCGGCATGAGCAAGGACGACATCGAGCGCGCGGTGCAGGACGCCGCTTCGCACGAGGTGGAGGACAAGAAGCGCCGCGAAGAGGTGGAGACCCGCAACAAGGCGGACACGGTCGCCTACCAGACCGAGAAGCTCCTCGCCGAGAACAAGGACAAGCTCCCTGCCGAGGTCGCCGCCGAGGTGGAGGGCAAGGTCAAGGAGCTGCGCGCCGCCCTCGAGCGGAACGCCTCCGCCGAGGATCTCCAGAAGGCGATGGACGAGCTCACCGCCGTCTCCCACCGCATGGCGGAGGAGATGTACAAGAACGTTGGCGGCGCAGCCGCTGGCGCCGGCCCCGACGTGGGCGGCGCGCCGCCTCCGGGCGCAGGCGCTGCGGGTGGCGCGGCCAAGGGCGGCCCGGACGTCGTCGACGCCGAGTTCGAGGAGAAGTAGGCCAGCGCGCCCGGCAACGGGCGCCAGGTCCAGCTGCGCGAGAGCGCCCCTGCCCCAGGGCAGCGGGCGCTCTTGCTATTTCGGCAGCGCCAGGTTGCGCGCCCGCCAGCGCCCCAGGCCGATCAGCCCGAGGAAGCAGAGCGCGCCGGCGAGGAGTGCCGGGAACGACAGCCCCTCCCCCGCGGCCAGCGCCGCCTCCTCCTCCCCCGCGGCCAGCGCCGCCTCCTCCTCCCCCGCCGCCTGCTGCCAGCGCCCGTCGAGACCGGCGCCGCCGTCCGGCCCCGCCTTCGGGCTCTCCGCCGCGATGGCGGTGGGCACCCAGCGTCCGTCGAAGCGCCGCAGGAAGAAGAGCGCGTTTTCGCCCACCAGCCAGCCCGGTCCGTGCTCCGGCGGCGCGCGGAAGGTGATCGCCTCCGCTCCCGGATCCCCGCGGAGCGCCCGCTCGATCACCACCGAGACCCAGCGCGGGCCCCGCGTCCCTCGATCCGCCTCCACCTGGACCACGCGCCCCCGGAGCACGAGCTCGGCGCCTTCGGCCATCTCTCTCGGGTCGGTGCGGATCCGCTCCTCGTGGGCGGATGCCGTGGTGGCGGCGAGCAGGAGGAAGGCGACGGGAAGGAGGCGCACCACGGGAGGGTGGGCGCACACGGTGGAGAGGGAAGCCCCCAGCGGGGCTATCTACCTCCGACAGGACTCTTTACATCTCAAAATAATCAAACCAAACTATCCAAACCGTCGGCCGCACGCCTGCCCCCCTGGCGCGCGGCCCCGGCGCTCAACGACCGCTGGCCCCGCCCGGCCGCAAGGAGAGTCACCATGCGCAAGGTTCTGCTCACCGCCCTCCCCCTCGTCGCCCTCGCCGCCTGCGCCACCTCGCAGCCGAAGCCGGTGGAGGCGCAGTCCGAGCACCAGGCCCTCGAGGCCCCTGCCACCGAGAGCGAGGCCATCCCCACCGTCCCCGAGATCCCGCTGGAGACCGAGGCGACCCCTGCCCCCGAGGCCGCCGCGGAGGAGACGGCGCCCGTCGACGCCACGGCGGCGAACGAGTAGCGACAGGCGTCGGCAGGCCCCGAAGCCTCCCCCTGGCCGCAGGGGCCGCCGGTGTCCTGACGCAAAGACGCCCCGGCACGCATGGCGTGACCGGGGCGTCGCCTTTCTGCAGTGCAGCGCCTGCCCTTGCTCAGCGTCCTGCGAGGCTGCCGCCGCGGGTACCGGAGGCGGCGGTGAGCTCGGCCTCGAGACTGCCGACCGGCGCATCCAGCGAAATTTTCACCGGCAAGCGACGGTCGTCCGCCGAGAACCAGACCTTGGCGCGCGTGGCGGCGTCCTTGTCCACCTTGTCCATGATCCGGAGGTCGATGACCGTGGCGAGGAAGCGGCCCGCCTCGGTCTCCACGGTCTCCTCGCCGATCGCCGTCGCCTGCACGGTGATCGCCTTGCCCTTGCGCAGCGAGCGGAAGCTCATCGTCTCCCCCTGCGCCGGCAGGTCCTTGCGGAGGAGGTAGAGCCCCGAGAGCGCGTCCTGCACGCCACCCTCGCCGAACTTCCGGGTCTTCTCCGAGCGCTTGCCGTCCTGCAGGGTGCGCTCGCGCACCTCGCCGGTCTTCTTGTCGAAGCGCATCTCCCTGCGGCGCATGCCCTTGCGCTGCCGCGAGGTGAAGAGGCAGACCTCGGGGGAGAGCTCGTCGCTGACGGTGCAGCTCGCGCTCTGGCGGAGGCCGAAGATCGAATCGGTGGCGCCGACGGTCTTGCCGCTGGCGTGGAGGCGCCACTCGTCGGCGAGCCCCTCCACCCGCAGCTCCGCCTCGCCGGCGGTGATGCCGAGGAGGCTCACCTCGTAGAGGAGGCGCTCGCCGTCGGCGAAGGGCATCGCCTCCGCCGCGACCGGCTGCTCTTCCACGGCGGAAGCCGCTGCCGGAATCTCGTCTGCAAGCGCGAACTGCGGCACCAGGAGCACCGCCGCCAGGATCGTCGTCCACCGATTCTTCATGCAGCCTTCGCTTTCCCCGCCTCCGGGTTTTCGTCCACCGCAGCGGTCGCCGGGACCGCTGCCACCGGGCGCCGCCGCATCCAGCGCGCTGCGCCTGCGACCAAAAGGGTCGCGGCGAGGCCGCCGAGCAGCACCCATTGCACCTGCCGGACGTTGCCGAAGAGGCTCTCCATCCGGTCCCCGAACGCGTAACCGAGCCACACCATCAGTGGCGTCGTCACGAGTGCGGAGAGAGCGTCGGCCAAGAGGAACCGCCGCTCGCTCATCTTTCCGGCGCCCGCCAGGGCGAACGCCGGTGCCCGCAACCCCGCCACGTGGCGGGCCACCACCACGGTGAGCGTGCCCCACCGTGCGTAGTGCGCCTCCAGCCGGGCGAGGCGCCGCGGCGGAAACATCCGCTGCGTGAGCGGATGCGTCGTCAGCGCCGGGCCGAACCTGCGGCCCATGCGGAAGATCATCCAGTCGCCGGCGATCACGCTTCCGTAGCCGAGGAAGAGCGTGACCCAGGGATCGACGATCCCCGTCCGCGCGAGGTAGCCGACCACGAGGAGGACGAGGTCCTCGCTCATGGGCAGGCCGAGCCCCGCTGCCAGCATCAGGAGCACGAGGGCGGCGTAGGTGAAATGGGTGAGAAGGAAGCCGAGACTTTCGATCACGAGGCCTTCTCTCTCCTACCCTTCACGACCGGGCAAGCCGAACGTGAGCCCGGTCTCCATGCCCCCGCCGAACCACCGGGCTCCGGAATTTCGTCCCGGGGCCCGCCGACCGGCGCGAGCGTCACCACGCAGGGGAAGACGCAGCGCCGCCGCCCCGCATTCAAGGGGGCGATCCGGGGGATCCCGGGGGCCGCCCCCGCCCGTTGGGTCGAGCAAGCCGGCGCCGTCCCGGTCGTCCGCCCCTGGCTGGTGGTGGGGGGCTGCCCGGCGCCGCCCGGGGCGCCTATGTAGGCACGGGTGGGCATTTCGAGGCACCGCGCCCCGTTCGGCTGGATTGCACCTCTCTTCACGGTCCCGCACGAGGAGGCCTCGATGATCCAGCCTGACCAGCTCCGCCCGGACGAGACCAGCTGGCAGGAGCTCCCCTCGCCTCCCGCCCACGCCCACGGCGTCCGCTTCTACGAGGAAGACGAGGCCCTCTGCTTCGCGATCGCCGACTACCTCGGGGCGGGGCTCGCCGCTGGGGAAACCGCCATCGCCGTGGTCACCGCCGACCACGCCGCCCGGGTCCGCGCGCTCCTCGCCGAGGCCGGTTTCGATCCCGACGCGCGGCGCCTCGCCATCCTCGACGCGAACGCGCTGCTCGACAGGCTCCTGGTCGACGGCATGCCCGATCCCGGGCGCTTCGAGCAGGAGGTCGCCAGCGTCGTCGCGGCGGTCGCAGCAGGCGGCGCCCCCCGCGTGCGCGCCTTCGGCGAGATGGTCGACCTCCTCTGGCGGGATGGGAACCTGCCCGCAGCGATCCGGCTCGAGGAGCTCTGGAACGATCTCTCCCATCGACACGAATTCGCCCTGCTCTGCGCCTACGTGGTCGACCGCTTCCTCAAGGACACGCACGGCGAGTCGATTCGCGCGATCTGCGCGCTGCACACCCACGTCTTTCCGGGCGAGCAGGGCGCAGGCCCTCCTCCCGTGCGGCACGCCGGGGAGCTCGCCGCCGAGATCGAGCACCGCAAGCGGCTCGCAGCGGCGCTACGCACGGCGGTCTCCGACCTCCGGCGCTCGGTCACCGAGCAGGGACAGGCCAGACGAGCGCTCGAAGACGCTCACGCCGCCCTCGAAGCCGCGCTCGGCGAGCGCGACGCGCTCATCGAGCAGCTGCAGGCGAACGCGCGCTTCAGCGAGCTCTTCGTGGGGATCCTCGGCCACGATCTCCGCAATCCGTTGATGGCGATCGGCACGGCGGCGTCGCTGCTCGAGCGGCGCTCCGAGTGCGAGAAGCTGGCAAAGCCGATCGGGCGGATCCAGTCGAGCGCCGGGCGCATGTCCCGCATGATCGACCAGATCCTCGACTTCACCAGGGTGCGCCTGGGCGCAGGCTTTCCGCTGGCATCGCGGCCGATCGATCTGGCGGACCTCTTCCGGAGCGTCCTCGACGAGCTGCAGGCGACCGATGGCGCAGCGCCGATCGTCTTCGAGGTAGCCGGCGACACCACGGGGCGCTGGGATGCCGACCGACTCGCGCAGCTGGTCTCCAATCTCGCCGGCAACGCCCTGCTCCACCGCAGCCTCGGCTCGACGGTGCGAATCGGGATCGACGGCGCGGCGCCCGGCAGCGTCGTGGCGCGCTTCGACAACGAGGGCCGGATCCCGGCGGAGATCCTGCCGGTGATCTTCGAGCCCTTCCGCGAGGCGAACGAGCGGCGGACGGCACAGTCGAGCGGGCTGGGCCTCGGGCTCTTCATCAGCCGGCAGATCGTGCTCGCCCACGGCGGCAGCATCGCAGTGGAATCGTCCGAAGCCTCGGGCACGAGCGTGGTGGTCGAGCTTCCCCGCGACGCCGCTGCGGTCGCGAGCGGCGGGCCGACCGCGACTCCGGGAGCGCCATGCAGCTGAGCGAGAAGACGATCCTCGTGGTGGAGGACGAAGCCGACATCCGCGACTCCCTCGTCGAGTTCCTCGAGGAGGAGGGCTACCGCGTCGAGGCTGCAGGCGACGGCAGGGCGGCCCTCGAGAAGCTGGCCTGCATCGGCGGGCCCTGCCTCGTCCTGCTCGATCTCGCGATGCCGGTGATGACCGGGGCCGAGGCCTGGCGCGCGATGCAGGCCAACCCGGCCCTCGCCAACATCCCCGTTATCGTCTCCACTTCGGACCCCTCCAAGGCCCCGGAGGGTCTCCCGATCCTCAAGAAGCCCTTCGACCTCGACCGGCTCCTCGCGGCGCTGCGCAGCGCGCTGTAGCGCAATCTACGTGCGCCTGCGCCGCCATCCGAGCAGGCCGAGGGCAGCGCCGACTGCGCCGAGTCCGGCGAGGCCGGAGGCGGTGGCGCAGCCGCCCCCGCCGTCCTCCCGGCGCTGGCCGAAGGCCTCCTCGCAGACGTCGGCCCGCCCGCCCGCCGGGTAGATGGAGCAGAGCCCCTCGATGTCGTCGGTGGAGAGGTCGCGCTTGGCCACTTCGCCCAGCGGCGCCGAGGCGAACATCGTCGAGCCCGGCACCCGCGAGTGATCGAGGCCGAGCAGATGGCCGATTTCGTGCGTCGCGGTGTTGCCCACGTCGGTGGAGACGCACCCCTCCGTCTCGCCGCGGGCGCAGGGCGCACCGTCCGCGACGGTGAAGAGGAAGGAGCCCTCGTTGAACTCGATGTCCGCGTCGAGGATCTCGCCGGTGTCCTGGCGGAAGCTCGTGGTAGTCACCGCGATGACGCCGTCGCCGAAGGCCCAGCAGTCGTGCTCGTTGGCGCAGTCGCCGTCGTCCCAGCAGGGATCGTTGCGGCTCACCACCTCCGCGCAGAGCTCGCTGCGGAAGAGGATCAGGTTGTCGCGCCCGTCGTCTTCGTCGAAGCCGACCGAGCGCGCGCCGCTCGGCGCCTCCTGCCGGAAGGCGATGTGGCTGCACTCCACCGCCTCCCAGGTGTCGAAGGAGCGCTGCAGCGCCGCTTCCAGCGCTGCCCGATCCACGTCTCGCGCGCCCCGCTCGCCCAGGGTCCACGGCAGTTCGGGCTCATCCCAGAAGAGGCAAACCTGCGTGCCTCCGACGAGGCTCCGCTCGTAGGCCCGGGCCGGTGCCGGCGCGAGTGCCCACAGCGCCGCTGCTACAACGACCCAACGAAACCACCGAAACCTCACCGCGACCTCCGCCTCCTCGCCCACGCCAGCGCCGGCAGCAACCCGAGCGCTGCCAGCCCACCACCACCTGCGGCACATCCCAAACCACTACCCGTGGATCCCGAGCTGTCCGATCCGGAGGAGCACGCCTCTGCAGGTCGTGCCGGCTCGCAGATCCAGGTCGCCTCCCCGGCCGGGTAGATGTCGCACAGCGCCTCCACGTCGTCCGCGGCGAGGCTGCGCTTCTGCGTCTCACCATGTGGCGCGGACGCGTACATTGTCGCGGTCCCATCCCGCGAATGGTCCAACCCGATCATGTGGCCGATCTCGTGGACCAGGGTGTTGCGAACGTCGGTTGCCACGCAGCCGCTGACGACCCGGTCCCCGCAGGCAGCCCCGTCGCCCGTGGTGAACTCGAAGGCGGCTGCATTGAACTCAACGTCGGCGTCCACGATTTCCCCGGTGCACTGGGAGAAGGTCGTGGTCGTCACGGCGATGAGCCGGCTCTCGTAGTCCCAGCAATCGTATTCGTCGGCGCACGAGCCGTCGCCGAGGCAGGGATCGCGGGAGGGGACCACCTCGTCGCAAGGCGCGTCGCGGAAGAGCACGACGTTGCTGTTGCTGCCGCGCTGCGTATAACCCACGTCGCGACCGGCGGCGCCCTTCTCGACGAAGACCAGGTCGCTGCAGCCCTGCGACTCCCATTCGTCGAAGGAGAGGCGGATCGCATCCAGCGCCTCCTCCGCAGGCAGGTTGCCGCCGAGCCGCGCGGCGGGGCTCCAGGAGATGCCCCTGCTCTCCCAGTAGAGGCACGAATTCCGCGCGCCCGGGATCTCGGTCCGCTCGTACGCCGCTGCTGCCGATGGGGCGGCGAGCGCCGCTGCTGCCAGCGCGAGGATGCTCTTCTTCACGGGAGCGCCGCCTTCTTCACCTGCTGCTCGAGAATCTGCAGCTGCACCGGGGCCACCTTCGTGGCGGGCACGGGCTCGGTGGTACCGGGCTCGATCAGCTCGAGACCGCTGAGATCGGGCGCCGCCACTTCGTTGCCCTCGGCGTTGCGCTCCACCCGGAGCTTGCCCTGCGCCATCGCGACCACGCGGAGCGGCAGGGTCGGCGCCTGCACCTCGGCGCCCCGGACCGGCGCCCGGAGGAAGACCACCACCTCCTCGCCTTCGGTGAAGCGCGGCGCGCCGTGAACCACCTGCCCGATGCCGCCGTGGGTGCCGCCGGGGACCTGGATCTGCAAGGTCTTGCCGGGGGCGCCCTTCCAGGCCTCGTCGACCCGGAGGGTGACCACCGTGAAGATCCGCTTCCCGTCACGGGAGACCTTCGACTCGGTGGTGGTGACCTTGCCCTTCGCGACGACGTCCGCCTCGCGGGTCATCTCGGTGACGTTGGCCTCGATCATCACCGAGGCGGATGCAGTGCCGGCGAAACCCACCACGAGGGCGGCTGCTGCGGCGAGGACGAAACGGCGAAAACCCATCGGTATTGACCTCCGGAGGCCCGCTGGAGCCTACCATGGAAAGATGGACGTGCCGTTGAAGGGTTGCCTTCAAGGTGCTACATCCGGCGCGACTCTCCGGAGGTGGAACAAATGTCCAGCAAGCCTCGCGTCCGCTTCGCCCCATCGCCCACGGGGTATCTGCACATCGGCGGCGCCCGTACGGCCCTCTTCAACTGGCTGTATGCCCGCCACAACGGCGGAACCTTCGTTCTCCGCATCGAGGACACCGACAAGGAGCGGAGCACCGACGAGAACACCGCCGCCATCCTCGAGGGGCTGCGCTGGCTCGGTCTCGACTGGGACGAGGGTCCCGAGGTCGGCGGCCCCCACGCGCCCTACTTCCAGTCGCAGCGTGGCGATCGCTACCGGAAGTACATCGACCGGCTCCTCGCCGAGGGCAAAGCCTACAAGTGCTACTGCACCCAGGCCGAGATCGAGGCCGATCGCCAGCGGGCGCAGGCGGAGAAGCGGCAGTACCGCTACCCGCGCACCTGCCGCGCGCGCGCCGATCAGCCGGACCTGCCCTTCACCGTCCGCCTCAAGGCGCCGACCGAGGGCGTGACCGCGTTCGACGACCTCGTCTACGGCCACATCGAGGTCCAGAACGAGCAGCTGCAGGACTGGATCATCGCCCGCACCGACGGCTCGCCCATCTACAACTTCGTCGTGGTGATCGACGACATCGAGATGGAGATCAGCCTGGTGATGCGCGGCGAGGACGGGCTCAACAACACGCAGACCCAGCTCACGCTCTACCGCGCGCTGGGCGTGGAGCCGCCGCGCTTCGCCCACCTGCCCTTCATCCTCGGGCAGGACCGCAGCAAGCTCTCCAAGCGCCACGGCCCGGTCTCGGTGACCAAGTACCGCGACGAGGGCTTCCTCCCCGAGGCGATGGTCAACTTCCTCGCCCGCATCGGCTGGAGCTGCGGCGATCAGGAGATCTTCAGCCGCGAAGAGCTGATCGAGAAGTTCAGCATCGAGGGCGTGGGCAACACCGCCGGCGTCTTCCCCGCCGACAAGCTGGTGTGGCTCAACCACGAGCGGATCAAGCACATGGATCCCGACGAGCTCGCCGACCGCGCCGCTCCCTTCGTGGAGAAGGCCGGGCTGCCGATGATCGCCCGGGAGAAGTGGGTGGAGGTCTGCCGGCAGCAGCAGGAGCGGTCCAAGACCCTGGTCGAGCTGGTCGAGGTCTCCCGCTATTTCTTCGTCCGGATCGAGCCAGAGGAGAAGGCCGCGGCCAAATTCCTCGCCGGCCCCTCCCTCGACTACCTGCGCGAGGTCCGCGAGATCCTTTCGGGCGCCGCGGACGTGGAGCCCGCCACCATCGAGCCCCGGTTCCAGGAGATGGCGGCGAAGCACGGACTCGGCCTCGGCAAGATCGCCCAGCCGGTCCGGGTCGCGCTCACCGGGGGCACCGCCTCGCCTGGCATCTACGACGTGATCGCCATCCTCGGCCGCGAGGAGAGCCTCGCCCGCATCGACGCGGTGCTGGCGAGCCGGAGCTGACGCGGACCATCTCACGGCGCCGGCGAAAAATCCGCGCGCCGTGATTTTTCCCGTTGACCCCCGGAGGCGCTTGGCCTACAAGGCTCCTCATCGCAGCGGCGGTGACGCCAACGCGGACCGGAAAGCGGCGGATTCACTGGAAGATTCACCAGCGAGCGCCGGTTCCCGACAAAGTCTATCGGAAGCACCTGCTGGGGGATCGTCTAACGGCAGGACGACGGACTCTGACTCCGTCTATCTAGGTTCGAATCCTAGTCCCCCAGCCACATTTCGCTGGAGCACCCGCCTCGCGGATCGCTTCGGCAGCATCGGATCGTCAGGCCGATGCAGCGACTTGGTGATGGCCCGTTCGTCTAGCGGTTAGGACGTCGGCCTCTCACGCCGAAAACATGGGTTCGATTCCCGTACGGGTCACCAATCGTTTGAAGGGCCAGCTTGTGAGAAGCTGGCCCTTCGCTTTTTAAGTGAGAGGCTTTGTGGCCCGTTCGTCTAGCGGTTAGGACGTCGGCCTCTCACGCCGAAAACATGGGTTCGATTCCCGTACGGGTCACCACATGCCAAGAAGGGCCGGCCGTGAGAAATGGGCCGGCCCTTCGTCTTTTCTGAGAGACGGTTTTGAGAAGGCCGCCTCGGTTTCGACCGGGGCGGCCTTTTCTTTTCCCGTCTGGCGAATTCAGCTCCGCTCGCGCCGGACCGCCCGGTTGCGCCGCTCCGTCCGCTTCGCGCCGCCCTTCGGCGGCTCGGCGAGCGAGCCGAGCTCGAGCGCCCGGTTCGCGTCTGCAGCCAGGGCCTCGATCGCCTCGGGGCCGAGGGCCAGCGCCGCGTGCCGGAGCTTTCCGTGCAGCCGGGTCCAGAAGCCGGTATCCATCTGCCACCTCCCGCGTGTCGTGTGATCGCTACACGAACAGGAGGGCAACCCTACACGAACCCTGTCGACGAGCGAACACCCTGGAGGGGAGGTGGCCTGCCCGGCCGCTGCTGGACGAAGGCGTGCCCGGGGGCTACAGGGATGAACGGGGGATCCCTCGGTGGTTCTCCTTCCCCTGGAGGTAGCCTTGGAGATTTCGGCTTCGCTGCCGATCGCCGGCGACGAACGTCCGCAGAGCCTGCACGTGGCCCGGGCCGAACGCATGGCCTGGCTGGTCCGGCTGCGCTGGGCAGCGCTCGCGAGCGTGCTCGCCGGCGCCGTGGCCGCGCCCTGGCTCGGCATCACCGAGATCGATCACCCGGTGCTCTTCGGCGCCCTCGCTGCAGGCGTCGCCTTCAACGGCTGGATCCTCTGGGGCCTGCGCCGCCATCCGGAGAAGGTCGGCGAGCCCCTCCTCCACGCCCTCCCCGACTTCGGCGCCCTCACCCTCGTGCTCTGGTCCACCGGCGGCGTGGACAACCCCTTCGTCTCCCTCTTCTTCGTCCACGTGCTCCTGGTGAGCGTGCTCTCCGGCAGGCGCTCGGGGCTGCTCGCCTGCGCGGTGGCGCTCTTCTGCGCCGCCTTCCTCTCGTTCGCCGATCTCTACGAGCCCCTGCGCCTCTCGAGCTACACGCCGGACCCCCGCTGGGTCTCGCCGCTCCAGTCGCTGGCCTTCGTGGTCACCCTGCTCGCCTCGGCCTGGGTCGCCGATCGCGCGGCGACCGAGCTCTCGCTGCGCCGGCGCGAGGCGGAGGCCGCCCGGCGCGCGCTCCGGCGCGACGCGGAAATCCTGCTCGCCGCCCTCGATCGTCTCGAGGTCGGCGTCGAGATCCTCCAGCCCGACGGCACCCCCTCCTTCCGCAACCGCCACCTCCTCGAGCGTCGGGACTTCCGCACCGATTGCCCCAGGGATTCGCAGACCTGCGAGACGATCAACGGCGGCTGCCCGGTGGAGGAGGCGCGGCAGGGACGGACCGGCACCTGCCGCTTCGCGGTGATGGATCGCGGTGGAAGGGAGCGGGTGATCGAGCTCCTCTCGTTTCCCCTCTCCGAAGCCAGGCCCGCGCCGGTGCTCCGACTCCACCTCGATCGCACCGAGAACGTGCTCGCCGAGCGCAAGCTCCTCTTCGCCGAGCGCCTCGCCTCCCTCGGTCGCACGGTGCAGGCGGTGGCCCACGAGCTCAACACGCCGCTCGCCACCATCCAGACCCTCGCCGCCGACATGCGCGCCGCCCTGCAGGGCGCGCCGCCGGAGGCGGAGGCCCTCGCCCGCGACCTGGACGAGAGCGCGCTGGTGATCCTCGACGAGATGCGCCGCTGCAGGGAGATCACCCAGGGGCTCCTCGGCGGCAGGGATCAGCTGAGCGGCAACTCGAGCCAGGGACCGACCGTCGCAGGCGACGCCATCCGCCGGGCGGCGACGCTGGTCTTCGGCACCGGCGTCGCCCGCTCCCGCCTCGAGGTGGCGCCGGAGCTCGCCGCCCTCTCGGTGGCGATGGCCCACGACGCGCTGGTGCAGGTCTTCGTCAACCTGCTCCAAAACGCCGCGGACGTGATCGAGGGCAAGCCCGCCGGCAAGGTCCGCGTCGGCGTCCTGCCCGCTGCTCCCGGGCTGGTGCGCCTCTTCGTCGACGACGACGGGCCCGGCCTCTCCCCCGGAACGCGTGACCGCGTCTTCGAGGCGTTCTATACGACCAAGCCGCCGGGCAAGGGCACCGGCCTCGGGCTCTACACCGCACGCAGCCTCGTCCGCGAAGCGGGCGGGTCGCTGGATCTCGCCGACGCGCCAGGCGGCGGCGCCCGGGCGCTGCTCGACCTGCCCGCTGGAGGAACCACCTCGTGACCCATCCGCGCATCCTCGTGGCAGACGACGACAACGCCTTTCGCCTCGCCATGAGCAAGGCCCTCGGCCGCCTCGGCTTTCCGGTGGAGGAGGCCGCCACCGGCATGGACGCGATCCTCGCGCTCCGCAGCGGCAGGAGCGACGTGGCGCTGCTCGATCTCCAGCTCGGCGACATCGACGGCCTCGAGGTCCTCCGCCAGAGCCAGGGCAGCCGCACCCGGGTGATCGTGGTCACCGGCCACGGCACCATCCCCGCAGCGGTGGAGGCTTTGCGCCTCGGCGCGGTCAACTTCGTCCAGAAGCCGGTGGATGCGCCGAGCCTGCTCCCGCTCCTCGAGGACGCGGTGGCCCATCCGCACGAGGAGGAGGCGGCGGGCAACCTCGGCCTCGCCGGCAACAGCGCCGCGCTGGGGCGCGTCCGCGAGCTGATCCGCCGCGCCGGCCCCACCGACGAGACCGTGCTCGTCACCGGCGAGAGCGGCACCGGCAAGGAGCTCGTCGCCCGTGCGCTCCATGCCTCGAGCAACCGCGCGAAGATGCCCTTTGTCGCCTTCAACTGCGCGCAGGCCCACCGCGATCTCTTCGACGCCGAGCTCTTCGGCTACGTGAAGGGCGCGTTCACCGGCGCCACCCAGGACCGCCTCGGCCTCTTCCGCGAGGCCAACGGCGGCACGCTCTTCCTCGACGAGGTGGGCGAGCTGCCCGAGGGCGCGCAGGCGAAGCTGCTGCGTGCGCTGGAGACCCGCAGCGTGCGGCCGGTGGGCGGCGCCCGCGAGGAGCCCGTCGACGTGCGGGTGATCGCCGCCACCAACCGCGACCTCGCCGAGGAGGTCCGCAGCGGCCGCTTCCGCGAGGATCTCTTCTACCGGCTCCACGTGCTCTCGGTGGGCGTGCCCCCGCTCCGGCAGCGCAAGGAGGACCTCGCGCCCATCGCGAAGACCCTGCTGGTGCGCTGCTGTGGCGGCAGCCGCACGGTGAGCCTCGACGAGAGCGCCGTCGCCGAGCTGGAGCGCTACGACTGGCCGGGCAACGTCCGCGAGCTCGCCAACGTGCTCAAGCGCGCGGCGATCTTCTGCAGCGGCCAGGCCCTCGATGCCGCCGACATCCGCGAGGCGGTGGGCGCGTCGATCTTCAACCACCCCGAGGCGCGGGCTGCGGCGCGGCCCGCTGCGGTGGACACCGACGGCGGCAACGAGACGACCCTCGCCGACCTCGAGAAGAAGCACATCCTCGACACCTTCGAGCGGATGGGCGGCAACGTCACCCGGGTGGCGCAGGCCCTCGGCATCGACCGCCGCACGCTGCAGCGCAAGCTCAAGGGCTTCGGCCGCGACACCGGCGAGGATTGATCGCGAAGCCGAAGGCGGAGCAAACGCAGGGACCGTCTCTCGCGCGTAGCGCGAGCCGAGGAATCGGTCCCGCCGATGCGCGGCCGCTTGCTCGTGCGCTCACATCGACTCGAGCAGGAACTCGTAGTCGAGGATCCGCGGCACCGACGGGAACTCCTCGAGGAAGCGCCGCCGCTCCTCCCGCGGCACGATGAGGTAGGCGACCTCCTCGAAGGTGAAGGCGAGGTCGTGCGGCACCCGCCACTCCCGCTCGTAGGTCGGGTTCTCGACCTCCACCTCGAAGGGCTTCACGAAGGGATAGAGCCGCGGGTCCACCGGCGGCGTGTGCTCCTCGTCGAGCAGATCGCGGCGCAGGTAGATCACCGGCATGCCCCCTTGCGCGTAGACGAAGCGCTTGTCGAAGCCGATGCCGTGGGCGGGGCTGCGGGGCGCGGTGGGAACGATGAGGCCGAGGAGCGGCGCCTCGGTGAGACAGACCGCGTCCGCGTCTCGGCCCTGCCCCGCGCAGCGATCCCCCACCGGCCTCGCGTAGATCCGCCGCTGCCGGAGGATCCGGCGCAGCACCTGCCCCGGGGAGAGCTTGCCCTCGTCGCTCTCCACCTCCTTGGTGAAGTGGGTCACGTAGAGGCTCTGGTCCCTGCGGCGCCGCACCTCCCTGCCGAAATCGTGGTGCTGCATCTTCAGCCCCCAGCCAGCTTCGCCGGATCGAGGAGACGCGCCGCCTCGTCTGCAGGCATCACCCCCTCGTGGACCACCTGCGCCTCGATCGTGCGCCCCTCCGCCACGGCGCGCTTGGCGATCCCCGAGGCGGCCGTGTAGCCGAGCTTCGGCATGAGGGCGAGGACGAGCTGCTGCGATCGCCGCGCGTAGTCGGCGCAGCGCGCCTCGTCGGCCCGCAGCCCCTGGATGCATTTGTGATCGAAGACCCCCACCGCGTTGGCGAGGATCGTCTCCGCCTCGAGCAGCGCGTGGGCCGCCACCGGAAAGAAGACGTTGAGCTCGAGCTGCCCGGAGGCGGTGGCCCAGGCCACGGTGGCGTCACAGCCGATCACCCGGGCGCAGACCTGCCCCACCATCTCCGCGATCGAGGGGTTCACCTTGCCCGGCATGATCGAGGAGCCGGGCTGCACCGCAGGCAGGAGGAGCTCGCCGATGCCGGTGCTCGGCCCCGAGGCGAGGAGACGGACGTCCGAGGAGATCCGGTAGAGATCGAGGGCGAAGTCGCGGATCGACGAGGAGAGCGCCTGCGCGGGACGGAGCGATTGCATCGCCTCGTAGAGATCCGGCGCCGATCGCAGGGGCAGCCCGCTGATCCGGGCGAGGTGCTCCACCACCTTCTCGCGGTAGCCCTCCGCCGCGGTGAGCCCCGTTCCCGCCGCGGTGCCGCCGATCCCGAGCTCGGCGCATTCCGCCGCGGCGGCGCCGATCCGCGCCACGTGGCGCCGCACGTTCTCCGCCCAGGCGCCGACCTCCCGCCCGAGGCGGATCGGCGCTGCGTCCTGCAGGTGGGTGCGCCCGCTTTTCACCACGTGGTGGAATTCCTGCGCCTTCCCCTCGATCGATTCGGCGAGGCCTCCCATCGCAGCGAGGAGCGGCTGCGCCTGCTCGAGCACCGCCAGCCGCAGCGCGGTGGGGAAGACGTCGTTGGTCGACTGCGCCTTGTTGACGTGGTCGTTGGGGTGGACCCTGTCGCCGGGCGTGCGCGCCCCGCCGAGGATCTCGCTGGCGCGGCTCGCGATCACCTCGTTGGTGTTCATGTGGTGCGAGGTGCCGGCGCCCGCCTGGTAGGGATCGACCACGAACTGGTCGAGGAGCGCGCCGCCGAGGATCTCGTCGCAGGCCCGGACGATGGCGTCGGCGATGGTCGCGTCGAGGTGGCCCCCGTCCCTGTGGGCGAGGGCCGCCGCCTTCTTGAGCTGCACGGTGGCGCGGACCAGGGCGGGATGGGGGCCGTGGCCGGAGATGGGGAAGTTGGCCACCGCCCTGGCGGTCTGGGCGCCCCAATAGGCGGCGCCGGGGACCTCGATCGCGCCGAGCGGGTCCTGCTCGATTCGTGTCTGGGACATTGCCCCCATCTATGGGTGGTACCCGCCATCAACAAGCCGCCCACCGGGGGTGCGCCTGCCTCTTCGCCTGCTGCGGACGTTGGCCATCGCTCTCCATCCGGGTAGGCTTGCCTCCCGATGCGCCGTTTCTGCCTCTCCCTCGTCTTCGCCGCCCTCGCTGCTGGCTGCGCCACCAGCTCCTCCTCCGTCGCCACCACGCAGCGGGACCTGCCGCCGATCGAGACCCGCGCCCTGCGCGGCACCGAGCGCTTCCGCGTCGTCACCGAGGGGCTCGAGCCCGAGGTGGCGGTGGAGGGCGTGCTGCCCGAGGACGTCACCCTCGGCAGGGCGGTCCTCGAGGCGACGCTCCAGGCCCTCCCTGCAGGCGAGCCGCCCCGCCCCGGCGCCATCGTCGACCTGCGCCTCGGCAGGGCCAGCGCCCGGGTCCAGCTGGTGAGCGCCTCGGGCAATGCGCTCCTCGTGGTCGACGTGCCGCCCACCGGCGCCAGCGTCCGCCCGAAGAAGGCGATGGCCACCGCCGCCTTCGCCCGCGCGCACCTGGCCTGGGAGGGCGGCGACGCTGCCGCCGCACGCACGCTCGCCCTCGCCGCGGTCCGGCTCCTCCCAGGCGATCCCCTCGAGGCCGGGAGCGAGGAATCGCTCGAGGAGGCCAACGCGCAGAACCACCTCGCCTGGGCACTCCTGGCACAGCTCTCCGATGGCGCCGAGCGCGAGCGCTGGTACGTCGGCGCCCTCGAGCGCTCCGCCGCCTACCTCGCCACGCAGCTCGGCGGACCGCCGGCTGCGCTCCTCGAGCCCCACCGCGAGGAGCTCTTCGCAGCGGCCCGGGCGATCGTCGAGGAGAACCTCGCCGCCTACGCGAAGGCCGAGCGCCGCGGCGGCGCCGGCGGCCCGGTGGAGTTCCCCTCGCCGATCTGGACCACCCCCCGGCAGCCGGTGCTCCTCCCGGCGGAGTTCGTCGGGCTCTACGCCGGCGAGGGCACCGCGGCGCTCCTGCGCAGCGACGCCTTCCTCGCCCTGGCGGTGGATGCCTTCGAGCGGCTCCGCGCCGATCCGGTGGAGCTCCTCCTCGCCACCCGGGAGATCCGCTCGCTCTACCTGCAGGAGGATCTCTTCGCCGCGGCGTCGCCCGAGGGCAGGCCCTTCGACAAAATGCTCTCCGCGCTCATCGCGGACGTGGCCCGGAAGGCTGCGGCCGGCCTCACCGAGGCGGAGATCGCCGCGACCTTCGGCGCCGAGGCGGACGCGCGCACGCTGGCGCTGGCCCGCACCAAGCTCGCGGCGCAGCGGGATCGCGAGGCCTCCTGGTACGGCGCGGCGCTCCACGCCGCGGACCGGTAGCGGGAGAGGATCAGGCGACCCGGGTGCCGCCCTCCGCCTCGTCGCCGAGGAGGAAGCGGTAGGCCTGCTCGAAGATCGCCTTGCCGCCGGTCTCGATCAGGTGGCCGTGGGCGAGGACCACGCGGTCGAAATCCCAGCCGGCGATCCGCGCGATCGAGGGCCGCGCCTCGCGGGTGAAGGTGAGCTTCATGTCGAGGGGCGGCCCGGGCTTCTCGTAGAGGCCGAAGGCCCGCCCCACCATCCGCATCTCCCACGAAGAGTCGCGGTGGGCCGATTCCATCAAGTCGGCGAGGACGAGCGTGCGCGTGTCGCGGTGGAAGAAGGCGACCTCGTCGAGGTAGCGGTGGCCGTGGACCACCTGCTGATCGATCTCGCCGAGCCAGCCCGCCGGCGCCTCGTCGCCGAGGACGGTGGCGGGCTGCAGGTCGGGCCGCTTCTTCGGCAGCCCTGGCGAGACGAAGAGCTGCGAACCGGGGAAGCGCTGGCGGAAGGCGCCGGCGTAGAGGTGGTGCAGCTTGCTCGGCGCCACCACCCACCTCACCGGCCCGAGCTGCTGCAGCGCCTCCACCAGCAGATCGTCCGGCTCCACCGGCGAGTGGACCCAGAGGTCGCCGCTGCGGAGGCGAACGACCGTCATCCGGGTGCCCATCGGCACGCCGTAGAAGCGCAAGGGGCGCTCCGCGATCCAGACGCGATCCGCGACGAGGGGACGAAGGGTGCTGTTGTCCATGGACGGGATCGTACGACGGCCCGCACGGCGGCCGGTAGTGCGCCCCCCTGCCCCGCACCTGTGGAAAGCCGCCGAAACGTCAGCCGATGGGTACTTCGCCGCCGCCGAGTTCCTCCTCCCGGAGCCAGCCCACCCGATCGGCGAGGAGGACCTCGTAGCCGACGGGGCGATCCGCCGCGGTGGAGAAGAAGGGCTGCAGCGCCGCCACCAGGCGCCCGAGGCCGCCGTTGCCCTGGAAGCGACGGGCGCATTCCTCCTCGAGCCAGAAGTCGACGGCGAGGGCGCTGCCGGTCTCCGGATCGCCGAGGAAGAGGCAGCCCAGGTAGCCGTCGAGCTGCTGCTTGGGGCCAAGCCCCTCGTCGTGGAAGACGCGCTTCGCGTCGTTCATCCGCTCGGGGAGGAAGTGGTAGCGGGTGACGCCTGCGTACATGGCGGAAGGGCTCCTTGCCTTGCGGGTCCACGACGCCAAGCTGTGTCGCCGCGGGCAGGATGCATCCCCCGAAGAGAAGAAGGCCGCCCCCACGCGGTGGTGGAGACGGCCTTCGAGCTGCAATCTGGCTCTGGGGATCAGCCCACCAGCATCCGCATCGGGTTCTCCAGGGCGCGCTTCACGGCCTGGAGGAACTGCGCGCCCACGGCGCCGTCGACGATGCGGTGATCACCCGAGTAGCCGATCCGCATCCGGTGGCCGACGACGATCTGGCCCTTCTCCACCACCGGCTCCTCGCGGACCTTGCCCACCGAGACGATGGAGGCCTGGGGCGGGTTGACGATGGCATAGAAGTGCTCGATGTCGAACATGCCGAGGTTCGACACGGTGATCGTGCCGCCCTGGTACTCGTCCGGCTTGAGCTTCTTGTCGCGGGCCTTCGTCGCCAGCTCGCGGACCTGGCGGTTCATCTCGCCGAGGCTCATCCGGTCGGCGCTGCGGAGCACCGGCGTGATGAGACCGTCCTCGAGGGCCACCGCCACACCGAGGTTCACCTCCGCCGGGATCGACAGGGTGTTCTCGTCGACGAGCTGGGCGTGGACCCGCGGGAACTCCCGCACGCCCATCGCCACCGCCTTGAGGATCAGGTCGTTGATCGAGAACTGCACCTCGGCGGCCTTGGCCTCCGCCCGGAACTTCACCGCCTGCGCCATGTCGACGTCCATGGTCAGGTAGAAGTGCGGGATGTCGCGCTTGGCCTGCTGGAGGTTGCGCGCGATCGCCTTGCGCATCTGCGACATCGGCTGGGTCTGCGCCGCTGCGGCGACCGCAGGGGCAGCTGCCGGTGCGGCAGCAGCGGCGGCACTGGCCGGGGCACGGCTCGCCTGCTGCACGTCCTCGCGGGTGATCCGCCCGCCGGGGCCGGTGCCCTGGAGCGTGGTGAGATCGACGCCCATCTCCGCCGCCATCTTCCGGGCGACCGGGGAGGCGCGGACCTTCTCACCGCTGGCGGTGCGGCCGGCCTTCGGCACCGGCGGCGCCATGGTGTGGCCCCAGCCGAAGGTGATGCCGGGGATCTCGCCGGGGGCGCTGCGCTTGCGGTACTCGGCTGCTGCAGGCTGGATGGCGCCTGCTGCAGGCTTCGAAGGCTTCCACTGCACCTTCTCGCCCTTGTCCGCTGCGGGAGCGGGAGCGGGAGCCGGCGCAGCGGCGGCAGGTGCAGCAGGAGCTGCGCCGCCGGCGACCGCCTGCCAGTTGGCGCCCGGCTCACCGATCACCGCGATCACGCCGCCGACCGGCGCAGCAGCGCCGTCGCCGACGAGGATCTTGAGGATGGTGCCGCCCTCGTAGGCCTCCATCTCCAGCGTGGCCTTGTCGGTCTCCACCTCGGCGATCGGATCGCCGGTGCGGACCTTGTCGCCTTCCTTGACCAGCCACTTCTGGATGGTGCCCTCGGTCATGGTGTCCGAGAGCTTGGGCATCTGCACCGCGGTGGCCTTGCCGCCTGCCCCGGCAGCCGCAGGAGCAGCCGCAGGTGCAGCAGCGGGAGCGGGCGCAGCAGCAGGAGCCGGCGCGGGCGCCGCCTTCGGCGCAGCGGCGCCACCGGCAGCAGCCTGCCAATCCTCGCCGGCCTTGCCGACCACGGCGATGACCGAGCCCACCGCTGCGGAGGCGCCGTCGGCGCTCAGGATCTTGAGGATGGTGCCGGCCTCGTAGGCCTCCATCTCCAGGGTGGCCTTGTCGGTCTCCACCTCGGCGATGGGATCGCCCGCCCGGACGGTGTCACCCTCCTTGACCAGCCACTTCTGGATGGTGCCCTCGGTCATGGTGTCCGAGAGCTTCGGCATCTGGATCGCGCTTGCCACGGACTACCCCTACCGCACGTTGAGGGTGAGCTTCACGGTCTCGACCACGCTCGAGGCGTCCGGCCGGGCCAGCTTCTCGAGGGCCATCGAATAGGGCATCGGCACGTCACCGCCGGTGACGCGCATCACCGGTGCGTCGAGGACGTCGAAGCAGGCGCGCTGCACGATGTCGGAGATGGTGGAGCCCACGTTGAAGTAGGGCCAACCCTCCTCGACGATCACGCAGCTGCCGGTCTTGCGCACCGAGTTGACGATGATCTCCTCGTCGAGCGGCCGGATCGTGCGGGGGTCGACGACCTCCACCTCGATGCCCTGCTTCGCCAGCTCCTCGGCGCCGTCCATCGCCAGTTTGAGGGCACGGCCCCAGGCGACGACGGTGCAGTGGCTGCCCTCGCGCTTGATGTCGCCCACGCCGATCGGGATGGTGTACTCGCCGTCGGGCACCATGCCCTTCCACGCGTACATGGTCTCGCTTTCCATGAAGCAGACCGGGTCGTCGTCGCGGATGGCGCTCTTGAGGAGCCCCTTCGCGTCGGCGGGGGTGCCGGGCACGATCACCTTGAGGCCCGGGAAGTAGGCGTACTGCGCCTCGAAGAACTGCGAGTGCTGCGCAGCCAGCGAGTGCGCCGCGCCGTTCGGGCCGCGGAAGACGATCGGGCACTTGAGGGCGCCGGCGCTCATGTAGCGCATCTTCGCCGCGGTGTTGACGATCTGGTCCATCGCGAGGATCGCGAAGTTCCAGGTCATCACCTCGATGATCGGCCGCAGGCCGGCCATCGCCGCACCCACGCCGAGGCCGGCGAAGCCGAGCTCGGAGATCGGCGAGTCGATCACCCGCTTCGAGCCGTATTTGTCGAGCAGGCCCTTCGACACCTTGTAGGCGCCGTTGTAGGCGCCGACTTCCTCACCCATGAGGAAGACGTCGCCGTCGCGGCCGAGTTCCTCGTCGAGGGCCTCGTTCAGGGCTTCACGGAAGGTGAGCTCACGCATCACTTGCTCTCCCCGCGGCGGATCGGATCCACGTAGATGTCGGCGTAGAGCTGGGAGGGCTCCGGCCACGGCGACTCGTCGGCGAACTTCACCGACCCGTCCACGTCCTTCTCCACCTGCTCCTCGATGGCGGTGAAGTCGGCGTCCTTCGCCAGCTTCTTCTTCGTCATGTAGTCGCGGAGCTTCGGGATCGGGTCGTTCTTGCGCTCGGTCTCGACCTCGTCGCGGGTGCGGTAGACCGCCGGATCCGACATCGAGTGGCCGCGGAACCGGTAGGTGCGGGCCTCGAGGAGCGTCGGACCCTCACCGGCCCTGGCGCGATCCGCGGCGCGCTTCACCGCGTCGTACATCGCCAGCGCGTCCATGCCGTCGACCGGCTCGCCGGGGATGTTGTGGGCGGAGCCGCGCTTCCAGACCTCGACCTCCGCGGAGGAGACCTTGATCGGCGTGCCCATGCCGTAGCGGTTGTTCTCGCAGATGAAGATCGCGGGGACCTTCCAGAGCGCCGCCATGTTGAGCGCCTCGTGGAAGGCGCCCTGGTTCACCGCCGCCTCGCCGAAGTAGCAGACGGTCACGCGCTTGTCGTCCCGGTAGTGGGACGCGAAGGCGGTGCCGAGTGCCAGCGGGATCTGCGCGCCGACGATGCCCCAGCCGCCGTAGAAATGGCGGGGGATATCGAAGAGATGCATCGATCCGCCCTTGCCGCCGGCCACACCCGTCGCCTTGCCGAAGAGCTCGGCCATGACCGGCCCCGGGGGCGTGCCGCGGGCCAGGATCTGGCCGTGATCGCGGTAGGCGGTGATGACGTAGTCGTCATCGTTGAGCGCTGCCTCGGTGCCGACCGCAACGGCCTCCTGGCCGATGTAGAGGTGGCAGAAGCCGCCGATCTTCTGCAGGCCGTACTGCTGGGCCGAGCGCTCCTCGAAGCGCCGCAGCAAGTACATCTGCCGATACATCTCGATCAGGGTGTCGCGATCGAGCTTTTCCGCGAGCCCGTACCTGGGGTTCGCCACCGTGGGACCTCCTCCCGGTAAAAAATCGCGCGAGAGATAGGGTCTCCCTGTCGTCCAGTCAAAGGAAAAGGGGCGACGCGCCGCGTTGCGCCAGGGGTCGCTGGGCCACCGCATGCCTGCCTGGAATGGGCTGCAACGCCCTCCCGACGGGCTCCGGCGGGCCAAAGGTCGGCTCCTTGACACCCTGCGCCACCCGGCGCTATTCACCGCGCCGACCCGCACCCGGCGTGCACCTGTTGCACGAGCGTGCGACAGCACTATCGGCTGGTCGACACTGCGTGTCGCCCCCGTCCGGAGGTTCTCGATGCGTCTGGCTCGTCTCCCGCTCCTCGTCGGAGCCCTTGCCCTCGCTGTGGCCTCCGTCGGCTGCTCGGAAAAGCGCACCACCCAGGGCGGCACCGGCGGGACCGGTGGCGGCACCGGTGGCACCGGCGGCTCTCCCTTCGGCGAGACCCGGATCTACGACCTCCAGGACCCCGAGAAGCAGCCCGCGCTCAACACGCAGGTGGTGCTCGACGACGTGGTGGTCACCGCGGTGGTCGAGCGGCGCCAGCCGGACGGCAGCTACGCCCCCCAGCACTTCTTCGTGCAGGAGCAGGCGGGCGGCCCGTACTCCGGCATCTTCGTCCGCAACGGCAGCGACGGGCAGCACGTGGTCAAGGACGTCCCCGCCGTCGGCGACGTCGTGAAGCTGGCCGGCACCCTGGACGAGTACTACGAGCGCACCCAGATCGAGGTGCTCACCCTGGACAACAAGGGCACCGGCACCCTGCCCGCCCCTGCGGTCGTCGATCCCGAGGCGATCGCCACCGGCGGCGCGGAGCAGGAGGCCTGGGAGGGCGTGCTCGTCCAGGTGGACGACGCCATCTCCACCGACGCCGCCGTCCTCGACGACCAGGGCCAGGATCGCGGCAACTTCCGGATCAACACCCAGGGCCGGACCGAAGGCGGCGTCCTCGTCGGCACGCTGATGCGCACCGGCTACGTGCGCGTGCCCGGCGACACCTTCACCTCGGTGGTCGGCGTGCTCGACTACGCCTACGAGGAGTCGCGCCTCGAGCCGCGCTTTGCCGAGGACATCACCTTCACCGACGGAACCCACCCAGGCCTCCGCGACGCAGGCGAGAAGACCGTCTACCAGCTCCAGAACCCGGCAGACCCCGCCTACCCCCACCCGCCCGCGACGGTGACGGTCAAGGACGTGATCGTCACCGCCAATGCCGGCAGCAGGATCTGGGTGCAGGCGCAGGCCGGTGGCCCGTGGTCGGGGATCCAGGTGCGCCTGCCCGCCGCAGTTACCGCCCCCGCCGTGGGCAGCAAGGTGACCCTGAGCGGCACCTACACCGAGTACTACAACAACGCCCAGATCGACGAGGCGACCGTCGAGGTCACCGGCACCGCCACCGTCCCGGCGCCGGTGGTGGTCGAGACCGCCGCCATCCGCACCGGCTCCGCCGACGCGGAGCAGTGGGAGGGCGTGCTCGTCCAGGTGAGCGACGTCCAGAACGTGGAGGATCCGGTCAACGGCTCGGACGGCACCGACCGCGGCGACTTCCGCGTCGCCCCCATCGCCGGCGGCTCGGTCGAGAACGGCGTCGTCGTCGGCCACGCCTTCGACAACGACTACGACGGGACCGTGGGCGACCGCTTCCGCTCCATCGTCGGCGTCCTCGACTACACCTTCTCCGAGTTCGTCCTCCAGGCCCGCGGCAACGACGACATCACCTTCGAGGACGGCACCCACCCCTCGGTGCCCCACGTCGGCGTGGTCTCGATCCGCGACCTGCAGGACGAGAGCTCCGCCACCTTCGCCGGCACCGACATCGGCGCCACGGTCGAGGACGTGGTGGTCACCGGCGCCTCCACCTCCGGCTTCTTCGTCCAGGAGACCTCGGGCGATCCGAAGTTCGCCGGCATCTACGTCCGCATCCCCAACGGCTCGGGCCTCGTCGCTCCCACCGTCGGCTCGCTGGTCACGGTGGACGGCAAGGTCTTCGAGTACTTCACCAAGACCCAGCTCCAGGCCACCACCATCGAGACCACCGGCACCGGCACCCTCCCCGCCCCTGCGGTGGTGGACGCAGTCCGCGTCGCCACCGGCGGCCCGGACTTCGAGGCCTACGAGGGTGTGCTGGTCGAGGTCCGCGACGTGGCCAACGTCCAGGATCCGGTGCTCGGCACCGACGGCTCCGACCGCGGCGACTTCCGCGTCGGCCCCTTCGGCGGCACCGAGGGCGTGGTCGTCGGCCACATCTGGCCGGACGACTACGAGGGTGAGGTCGGCGACCGCTTCGACGCCCTCGTCGGCATCATGGACTTCTCCTTCGACGAGGCCCGCCTCGAGACCCGCGGCAACGCCGACATCACCTTCGACGACGGCAGCCACCCCGAGCCGCCCCCGGCCTCGCTGGTCACCATCCCGCAGATCCAGGACGTCGACGCCGCAGGCCACCCCGCGGTGAACAGCACCGTGCGGGTCGAGGACGCCGTGGTCACCGCCGTGGGCAGCCGCGGCTTCTGGATCCAGGACACCGCTGCCACCTCCTTCGCCGGCATCTACGTCTACCGGCCGAACGGCAGCACCGTGCAGCTGCCCACGGTGGGCAAGCTGGTCGACGTCGAGGGCGTCTACGTCGAGTTCAACGACCTCTCCGAGATCACCGTCTCCGCGGTGACCGTCACCGGCGACGGCGTCGTACCCGCGCCCGTGGTCGTCACCCCCGACCAGATCGCCGGCGGCAACCGCGCCGAGGAGCTCGAGGGCGTGCTCGTCGAGGTGCGCGGCGTCGAGAACACCCAGGATCCGGTCCTCGGCACCGACGGCAGCGACCGCGGCGACTTTCGCGTCCAGGCCGCGGGCGGCACAGGTGGCGTGGTGGTCGGCACCCTCATCGGCCACGACTACGACGGCACGGTGGGCGACGGGTTCCAGGCGATCGCCGGCGTGCTCGACTACTCCTACGGCGCCTTCCGGCTCCAGCCCCGCGGCAACGAGGACATCACCCTGGCCGACGGCTCGCACCCCGGCAGCGCCGGCCCGGTGGTCGCCACCATCTACGAGCTGCAGGACGAGGGCGACGCCAACCACCCTGCCTCGGGCACCGACGTCGAGGTTCGCAACGTGGTCGTGACGGCGCTGCGCTCGAACGGCTCCTTCTACGTGGCCGAGTCGGCGGGCGGCGCGTTCAGCGGCATCTACGCCTACAAGCCGAGCGCGGTCTCCGCCCCCGCCCTCGCGGTCGGCGACGTGGTCACCCTGGTCGGCGAGTACACCGAGTACGTCTCGAGCAGCGCCCCCGCCGGCTCGCGCACCCTCTCCGAGATCTTCCTCACCGAGGTTCGTCTCGAGAGCGCGGGCACGGGGACGGTCCAGGTCGCCGAGGTCACCGCCACCGAGATCGCCGCGGGCAACGTGCTCGCCGAGGATTACGAAAACTGCCTCGTCCGCGTGAGCAACGTCACGGTCTCGGACGCCAGCGGCAGCTCGTTCTTCAAGGCCCAGGCGACCGTCGACGCGGACACCAGCGACGAGATCTACATCGGCAAGCTCTTCCACACCGGGCTCTCGCTCACCCTGAACCAGCAGCTGTCGTCGGTGACCGGCATCCTCGATGACTTCTCGGGGACCTACCGCCTGCACCCGCGCGGAGATTCCGACCTTGTCGCAGCGCAGTAAGCCGGCCCTCGCCCTCGCCGCCGCCCTCGCGGTGGCGGCGGGCGCCACGGGCTGCAACACCATCACGACCGAGCAGCCGGAACTGTGGGGGCGGGAGATTCCGCTCACCATCCTCCACACGAGCGACATCCACAGCCGGCTGCTCCCCTACGACTTCCGTCCCTCGAAGACGGACGTGGATCTCGGGCTGCGGGCGGACGCCGCTCCCTACGGCGGGATCTCGCGGCTGGGCGCGCTGATCGAGCGGGAGCGCGCTGCGTCCCAGCGCGTGATCCACCTCGACTCCGGCGACTGCTTCCAGGGCGCCCCGATCTTCAACGCCTACAACGGCGAGGTCGAAGTCCGCTGGCTCTCGCGGATGAAGGCCGACGCGGTCGTCGTGGGCAACCACGAGTTCGACGCGGGCGTCCGGAACTTCTCCGAGCAGTACGCCAACTGGGGCCGCTACCCGCTCCTCGCCGCGAACTACGACTGGTACGACTGGCGCGACCCCCGCTTCACCGAGCTCGGCCGCCTCTCCCAGCCCTACACGATCATCAACGCCAACGGCCTGCGCGTGGCGGTGATCGGCATGGCCAACATCTCCTCGCTCAACTCGATCGGCGAGGAGGGCAACAGCCTCCAGGTCACGCCCCTCGAGCAGAACGAGACGGTGCGGAGCTACGTGGAGCTGCTCGCGCCGATGGTCGATCTCGTCGGCATCGTCTCCCACCTCGGCCTCGAGGAGGACAAGGAGATCATCGAGGGCTACCACGCGGTCTACGACCTCGAGAAGGTCCGCCCGATGCTCGAGCGCAAACACGATCCGTGGATCATCGACGAAGAGCGCACCCGGAACTGGCGGCTGAAAGAGGGCCAGGTGGTGGTGCACGTCCCCGGCGTCAAGAACCTCGACTTCGTCGCCGGCGGCCACCTCCACGTGGTGACCAACCCGCCGCAGACGGTGGTCGACACCGACGGCAGGAAGGTCGTCATCTTCCACTCCGGCGCCTTCGCCAAATACCTCGGCCGCCTCGACCTCGTGGTCAGGATGCCCGACGTGCCGCCGGAGGAGCAGACCCCGGAGCAGCGCTGGCGCGGCGCCGAGATCGTCGCCCACGACTACTACGCCTTCCCGGTGGACGCGGTCTGGTGCAAGGACCACCGCACGGTGGCGGAGCTCCAGCCCGACGCCAACTGGGACGACGCCGCAGCCTACGTCCAGCGCGAGCGCTCGAGCTGCGAGCAGCAGGAACACACGCAGACCCTGGAGCTCCTCGAGGAGTACATCTGGGATCTCGATCAGCGCTTCGATCTGCAGCGCATCTTCGCCTACGCGCCCCGCGAGATCCTCCGGCGCTCCTCGTCGGCAGGCGCCGACTCGCCCCTCGGCAACATGACCGCCGAGTCGATGCGCGTCCGCCGCGGCGTCGAGGCGGAGTTCGCCCTGACCAACACGCTGGGCATCCGCGACTCGCTCTACCAGGGCCCGATCACCATCGAGTCGATGTTCAACGTCTTCCCCTTCGAGAACACGATCAACCTGATGTACCTGTCGGGCTCGGAGATCCAGGAGATGTTCGACTTCGTGGCCGACCGTTCCGCGGGGCGCGGCTGCCAGTCGCAGGCGATGATCGCCGGCATCACCTTCACGATGAATTGCGCGGAGGGCAAGGCGGAGGAGATCCGCCTGGGCGGCGAGGCGATCGTTCCCGACTCGACCTACAAGGTCGCGGTCAACGACTACATCGCCAAGGGTGGCTCGGGCTTCACCGTCCTCGAGCGCAACACCACCCGGATCGAGACCGGCATCTCCCTCCGCGACGCCCTCATCGCCTACATGCAGCAGACCTACTGCTCGTGCGAGGAGCTGCTGGCGGACGACGCCTTCGACCGCTGCCCGGCCAACGTCGTGCTCGAGCGGGAGGAGCGCGTGGTCGATCCCCTCGCCGTCGCCTACTGCCAGACCGCGGAGCGCTTCGCCGGCATGGTGCAGGCGACCGCGTCGCTGCCGCCTGCGGAGCGCGACGCCCGCCTCCTCTCCGAGGACGCGCCGCGGATCGACGCAGGCAAGTGCATGTGCAACGACGTGCTCGCAGCCGACGAGGCCCACCGCACCGCCACCTGCGGCTACGTCACCACCGACCTCGTCCGCTTCTGCGAGGACCCGATGCTCGTGCCCATCGTCACCGGCGTCGAGGACAACCGCATCGCCCGGAGGCTGCCGTGAAGTCCCCCCTCCTCCGTGGCCTCGGCGCCTGCGCCGCCCTCCTCCTGGCGGGCTGCGTCGACGAGTACGTCGACGTCGTTCCCGGCCTGAGCTCGTTCTCGGTGGAGCTCGCCGATCCGGCGGCTGCAGGCAGCGCCGAGGAACCGCTGCCGGTGAGCCGCGGGATCACGACGATGCGGATCCGGGCGCAGGCCTGGGCGACCGACGGCAAGCCCTACGCCTGGAACGGCAAGGCTCGGGTGAAGGTCACCCCCGGCGTCACCGTGCCGAACGTCTTCCCGATCGAATTCGTCGACGGCCGCGCCGAGACCGACGTGCAGATCCTCGGCGCCCACTCCGAGACGCGGCTCTGGGTGATCGACGACAAGGCCTGGGGCGCGAGCTTCGCCGTGGGCGTCACCCCGACGCTCCACTACGACGAGCCGACCCTCGCCGACATCAATGCCATCCCGCCGCAGGGCGACAACAACACCTCGTTCTTCACCCGTGGCAGCCCCCGCGGCGACTTCGTCAGCATGCACCGTGACGGCTTCGTCTTCGCGGACCGCGACCAGCCCGAAGATCCCTGCGAGCTGGCGGCGCCCGGCGCCGGCAAGCGCGACGTGATCGTCACCGCCACCACCGCCACCGGCTTCTACGCCACCGACCTCACCGAGCCGGCGGACGGCGTGCTGCCAGGGAACTACGGCCACATCTTCGTCTTCAACTTCAACTTCCCCGAGGGGCTCGAGGTCGGCGACAGGCTCCACGCCCTCGAAGGGACGATCCAGGAATTCTCGGGCAACACCCAGCTCACCTTCCCCACCTACCGGATCTCCTCGTGTCCGCTCGTGGCAGGGGACGACGTGGAGGCGGTCCGCGCTGCGCAGCGCACCCTCGAGCTGGCGCGCCTCGGCGAGCTCGAGCAGAACGCGCCGGTGATCGGCACGGCGATCTGCACCGGCGGCTCGGGCAGCGGGATCAGCCTCGAGAGCTGCGGCTACTCCGCCTCCAACTTCCAGATGGAGTCCCTCGAGTCGGCGCTGGTCCGGATCCCCGAGGTGAAGACGCCGGAGCTCTGGGCCCGCTGCGACTTCGACGGCGACGGGCAGGTCTCTTCTTTCGTCCAGGACGGCAACGTCTTCGGCTGCCTCGATCCGAACGACGCGGAGTGCGCCTGCAACGTGGCCTGCCAGACCTCACGGGCCTTCCCCTCGCCGGACTCGCCCTTCGAGGCGAGCCACGCGGACAAGGCCTTCGACGCCACCGGGAAGATCTGCGCCGAGGTGACGAGCTACCACGGCTACGGCCAGTACATCGTCCGCATCGTCGAGGACGGGGTGCTCGGTCCCCGCATCAACCTGAGCACCCGCGACGCCTTTCCCGCATTCGATCCGGAGCTGGAGGAGAACCTCGGCTCGGTCCTCCGCGCCCGCGGCAACCTCGTCCAGGTTCGTGCGGCCCGCCCGCGCTGGGTGGTGCAGGCCCGGATCCCCGACGAGCGCAACGAGCCGGATCTCTGCTGTGTGGACGAGAGCCGCTGCCCCGCTGGGCTGCAGCTCTGCGAGTGATTGCCTGATCTACGTGACCTGACTCCGGGGGGAGGGGTACTCCATCGTGTTTTCGTTCAGCCGTATGGCAGGCGCCGTCGTGTGCGCGGCCCTGATCGCTCCGCCCGCGACCGCCTTCGCCGGTGATTTCGTCGACACCCGCCTCACCTTCGTCTTCTCCGACGAGGACGTGCTCCACGGCGCCGGCGAGACCATCCCCTCGTCCCCCGCAGCCCGCTTCTCGGCGAACCGCAACTCGACGCTCTTCTTCGACAACTACGACACCAAGTTCACGGGCTTCGAGACCCTCTCGAACCTGGTGCTCTACAAGCGCGACGAGAGTCACCTCAAGAACCTGATCACCGAGGCGGCGCTGGCGCTCAACCTCCTGGTGGCTGGTCCGGACAGCATCCGCTTCCAGGACGCGTCGAGCTACGTGCGCCTCACCTACCGGCCCGCCGGCTGGGGCCAGTACGAAGGGCTCTCCTTCACCGGCTTCCCGATCTCCGCCGACCGCTTCCGCCTCGGCTACTCCTACCGCCTCTCCTGGGCGGGGAACCGGATCTTCATCCGGGCGCCGGGCGACGTGCCCAACTCCGGCTTCAAGCTCCAGCTCACCCGCGGCCCGGTCTACGTCTTCGTCGGCGCCAAGGCCACGCTCCTCGGCGACGACGAGACCGGGGAGCGGGAGACCAACTACGGCGGCCTCGCAGGCGCGGGCTGGGACATCACCCAGAACCTCCGCTGGGAGGCGGGCGGCGGCCTCTTCCAGCGCGGCACCAACCCCTACGTCGAGGGGGACGAGGTGACCGCAGGCGGCGTCTCCACCCAGCTCAGCTGGCACGTGGGCATCCCCATCGGCACCTCGATCGACTTCCGCCTCTACAAGAACGATCCCGAGGTCTACCAGCGCTTCTTCCAGCCGGAGATCTACCCGGGCGGCTTCTCCTACATCCTCTCGGCGGAGGCCACCTACCTCACCCAGAACCTCCAGGACGCCGACGAATTCGGCAGCACCAGGCGCCAGGAGGCGACCGCCGGCGATCTGCAGGCGAAGTTCAAGATCGACAAGACGCGCCTCCACTTCACCGCGTCCTACCGCTCGCTGGAGTACGTGCTCTTCAACGTCCCCTCGCTCGAGCCCTACCGGAACCTGCCGGAGGACGCCGAGATCGATCCCGAGTTCTTCGTGGCGGTGGGCGGCGACTACTTCATCGAGTCCCTGCGCCTCACCCCGGGCCTCGTCGCCGGCGTGCAGATGCCCGCGGCGGTGACCACCGGCCTCGAGCTGGGCAGCAACCCGCCGCCCACGCTCCAGGGCCGGCGCACGGTGGTGGTCCGGGACGAGGGTTTCCGCGAGATCCTGCCGCCCGGCGAGGAGGCGCGGCCCATCTACTCGGTGAAGGGCAGCGCGCGCATGGACCTCTCGGACTCGATGCAGGCAGCCGGCGAGGTCTACTACACCTACGACCAGAACCGCTCGACCATCGTCGGCAACCCCGGCGGCAACCAGAACGTCCGGGTCTACAACGACTTCGATCAGCTCGGATTCAACCTGCTCTTGCAGGCCCGATTCTGATATAGCACCGCGCAAAAGTTCCCTACGGGAGGAGAGCGCGTGCTTCTTCAGGGCAAGAAGATCCTCATCACCGGCGTCCTGACGCCCCAGTCGATCGCGTTCTACATCGCCGAGCTGGCGCAGAAGCAGGGCGCCGAGATCGTCCTCACCGGCTTCGGCCGGGCGATGTCGCTCACCGAGCGCAGCGCCCGGCGCCTCGAGCCGGCGCCCGAGGTCCTCGAGCTCGACGTCACCAACCCGGAGCACTTCACCGCGCTCCGGGCCTCGCTCGAGAAGAAGTGGGGCACGTTCGACGGCATCGTCCACGCCATCGGCTTCGCCCCCGAGGACGCGCTCGGCGGCAACTTCCTCAACACGCCGTGGGAGAGCGTCTCCACCGCCTTCCGGATCAGCGCCTTCTCCCTCAAGGAGCTCTCCGCTGCGCTGGCGCCGATCATGAAGCCCGGCGCCGGGATCATCACCCTCGACTTCGACAACACCACCCAGGCCTGGCCGACCTACGACTGGATGGGCGTCTGCAAGGCGGCCCTCGACTCGGTGGTCCGCTACCTCGCCCGCGATCTGGGCAAGCAGCAGATCCGGGTGAACTCGGTGGCTGCAGGGCCGCTGGTCACCGTCGCCGCCAAGGGGATCCCCGGCTTCAAGACGCTGGAGAAGCGCTGGGCCAAGCAGGCGCCGATGGGCTGGGACAGCCGCGCCCGCCACGACGCGGTGGCCCGCACCTGCGTGGCGCTGCTCTCGGACTTCTTCCCCGCCACGAGCGGCGAGGTGGTCCACGTCGACGGCGGCTACCACTGCATCGGCGCCGCGCCGATCGATCCCGATCTCGAGGAGGGGGACGAGGGCTGATCGCCCTGCCCCTCGAGACGTGAAGACGCCGCGGGCCTTCGGGCGCCGCGGCGTTCTTCGTTTCGGGCCTCGGTGCGGGATCAGAAATACGCACGGAGAACGGTCGTACCCGCGAGCGTGTACAGGTCGGCCGTTTCGCCCTCGAGGATCTCGTGCTGGATCACCAGGCCGACGTCGAGATAGCGGCGGCCCGTGTAGTAGAAGCCACCCCCGAGGACCCGGTCGGTTTCCGTGTCGTTCTCGTCGTCGACGGCGATCCGCTCGACGTAGGACCCGACCAGACCGATCGGCACGCCGACCGACTCGAAGTTCAGGCTGATCCCCCCGCCGAACCGGAAGAAGGCATCGTTCGTGCCCTCGGAGTCGTTCTCGGCGTCCCACTGGAGATCGAGGACCAAACCGATCAGCTCGTGCGGTGCGAACGCCCCCTGCACGCCGAAGGAGTAGGTGTCCGAGGTGACGTCCTCGAACATATTGGCCGGATCGATCTCGGGCAGACCAGCGAGGAGTCCGAGTGGGAACGCGGTCAGGTTGTAGCCGTACGTGTAGTCGAACGAGCCGGCCACCTGGAAGTACTGCGTCTCGATCGCCTTCACAGTGGCGCCCGCTGTCGTCGAGAAGCCGCCGATGGCCGCGATGAGGATCGCCGACTCCTCGTCACGCGGGAGGGCCGCGGTACCGTCTGCGCCGACGCGCACGGCAACGCGATCGAGGATGCCGATCTGCAGCTCGAAGCTCTGCGCAAGCGCGAGGAAGGGCAGGTCCAGGGTGCCGCCGCCGAGTTCCTCCGGCATCACCACGTCGTCGAAGTCAGCGGTGCCGGCAGTGGTGAAGCTGCCGACGTGGCTGGTGATGAAGGGCGAGGCGAGGCGAGGGATCGCCAGGAAGTAGTGGCCGTTGAGCTCGCGCTCGGGAAGCACGGTGTCGGCGGTGCCGTTGCCGGGCAGGCGGCGATCGGTGGAAGCGGCGGCAGGCGCGGCCACCGCCGCTGCGGGGACGGCCTGCGCCTTCGGCGCGGCCTTCTCCGCTGCGGGCTTCGGCGCCGCCTGCTTCGCCGGAGCCGGCGTCGCCGCCGGAGCGGGCGCTGGTGCGGGCGCCGATGCGGCGCGGCTGCGCTGCTTCCGGGCCGCCTGCCCCTTCGGCGGCGGCGCCGCGGCGAGGGCTGGGGTGGCGAGACCGAGAACGGCGGCGGTTGCGAGGATCGTGGTGGCGTGGCGCATCTGGCGGCATCCCTCCCGGCGCGCGAACGCGCCATGCGGGCGGCGGGATACCGTCTTGCTGCCACGTCGAAATAGTGCGGTTCGGTGCACCCCCATGGTCGGGAGCACACCTGCGGGGAAGGCCTATCCGTTGCGCCGCAGCGCCAGCGCCGCAGCAGCGGCGAGCGCCTCGTCGTCGGGCCGCTCCGCCACCACGACCTCCCGCGCGCCCCAGGCCTGCAGCGCCACGGCGGTGGTGCCGCCGATCGCCACCGCCGGCACCTCGCCGGGGGAGCCGATCGCCTCCGCCACCGCGCGCACCGCCGACGGGCTCGCGTAGATCACCGCGCCGACGCTCCCAGCCTCGAGAGCGCGTCGCAACGGATCGAGCTCCGCCGCCGAGGCGAGCACCGTGCGGTAGGCGTCCACCACGTCCACCGCGGCCCCTGCTGCGAGGAGCTCCCTCGAGAGCTCCTCCCGACCGCCTGCGGCCCGAGGCTGGAGGAAGCGCATCCCGTGGAGCCGCGCGCCGTAGCGATCGATCAGCGCCCCGGCGAGACCGCTGCCGTTCCCCTCGTCGGGAACGATCGCCGCCCGAACGCCATGGCGCTCCAGCGCTGCTGCGGTCCCCTGCCCCACCGCGCCGATCACCGGCTCCCCGGTTACACGCCCCCGCGAGAAGAAGGCCTCCACCGCAGCAGGCGAGGTGAAGAGCACGCCTGCGTAGGTGCCGCGGCCGAGGAGCGCGATCCCGCGATCGAGCCCCGCCCAGGAGGAAGGGGGCTCACGCCGGATCGCCGGCACCACCAGGCTCCCGATCCCCTTCGCCTCGAGGAGCGCCGCAAGCGAGGCGGCCTGCTCCGCGGGCCTGGTGATGGCGACGAGCCCGCCGGCTCCGCTCAATGCGGCACTCCGACCTTCGTGCCCACCAGCGAATCGAGGATCGCCTGCGCCCCCTGCTTGAGCAGGGACTCCGCCGCCTGGGTGCCGATCAGCTCGGCCTCGGCGACCGCGCCCGACCGCTGCACCCGGAGGATCTGCTTGCCGTCGGGGCTGCCCACGAGGCCGTCGAGGTGGACCTGCCCGTCGCGCACCACCGCGTGGCCGGCGATGGGAACCTGGCAGCCGCCCTCGAGCCGCGCCAAGAGCGCCCGCTCCGCGGTCACCGCGGCCCGGGTCTCCGCGTGCTCGAGCCGGGCCACGATCGGCCCGATCTCCGGATCGTTCTCGCGGATCTCGATCGCCAGCGCCCCCTGCCCGATCGCAGGGATCGACCGGACCACGTCGAGGATCTCGGTGGCCTGCTCCCCCAGGCCCAGCCGCTTCAGGCCGGCGTAGGCGAGCACCACCGCGTCGCATTCGCTCTCGGTCTTCGAGAGCCGCGTCTGCACGTTGCCGCGCACGTTGACCAGCTCGATGTCCGGCCGGATCGCCTTGAGCTGCGCCTGCCTGCGCAGCGACGAGGTGCCCACCCTCGCGCCCTGCGGCAGCGCCGCCAGGTTGCCGTACTTCGGGGAGCAGATCGCGTCGCGGGGATCCTCGCGCTCGGTGATCGCGCCGAGGACGAGCCCCGGCGGAAACTGGGTCGGCACGTCCTTGAGCGAGTGCACCGCGAGATCGGCGCGGCCGTCGAGGAGCGCCTCTTCGATCTCCTTGACGAAGAGCCCCTTGCCGCCGACCTGCGCCAGCGGCACGTCGAGGATCTTGTCGCCCTTGGTGACGATGAGCAGGAGCTCGACCTCGCGGCCGGTGAGCGTGCGGATGCGGTCGGCGATGTGGTCCGCCTGCCAGCGCGCCAGGGCGCTGCGGCGGGTCGCAATCACGATGGGCTTCACGTCAGGTTCCCGTCCTCTCGGTGGGCACGTCTTCCGGCGCGGACCGGATCGGCGTCACCTCGGCGCGCGGCGCCGCAGCCACCGGCGGCGCGCTCTTCTCGCCGGCGACGTTGCCCGCCTCCGTCTCCTGCGACAAGCCGAAAAGCTCGGAGACCGCCTCGAGGATCCTGCCGTCGTCCCGATCGGCCGCGGCGCGGATCCGCTGCGTCGGCTCGTGGAGAATCTTGTTCACCAGGGCCCGGGCCATCGCCTCGACGCTCTTCTTCTGCGCGTCGGTCCACTCGCCCCGGGAGAAGGTGCGCTCGAGTTCGATCTTCGCCGAGGCCTCGGCCCGCGCGCGGAGCTCCTTGATCACCGGCCCCGCCTCGGAGCGGGCGGCGGCGACGAAGGCCTCCGCCTCCGCGGCGACGATCCGCTCGGCGCGGTGGGCCTCGTCCTCGCGGGCCTTGCGATTCTCCTCCACCACGGCGGAGAGGTCGTCGACGTCGTAGACGTAGATGCCGTCGAGGTCGTTGACCTTCGGGTCCACGTCCCGGGGCACGGCGAGGTCGACGAAGAAGAGCGGCCGGTGCTTGCGCGCCTTGCGGGCAGCCTGCGCCAGCTCGGTGGTGATCACCGCGTGCGGCGCAGCGGTGGAGCAGACCACCACGTCGGCCTGCACCAGCGCCTGCGGCAGCGTCTCCCAGGGGAGCGCCTTGCCGCCGATCTCCGCAGCCAGGGCCTCGGCCCGTGCGGCGGAGCGGTTGACCACCAGCACCTCCCTGCAGCCGGCGCCCTGCAGATGCCGCGCGGCGAGGGCGCTCATCTTGCCGGCGCCGACGAGCAGCACCGTGTGGCCGTCGAGCTTGCCGAGGATCTTCCTGGCGAGATCGACCGCGGCGAAGCTCATCGAGACCGCCGACTTGCCGATGGCGGTCTCGGTCCGCACCCGCTTGGCCACCCCGAAGGCGCGCTTCGCCGTACGGGCCAGCAGCCCCTGCACCGTGCCGGCGCTCTCCGCTGCGGCGAAGGCGTCCTTCACCTGGCCGAGGATCTGCGGCTCGCCGAGGACCATCGAATCGAGGCTGGAGCAGACGCGGAAGAGGTGGCGCACCGCCTCGGTGTCGTGGTGCTCGTAGAGATGGTCGTCCACCTTGCGATCGTTGGTCGCGAGGTAGCGGCGCAGCGCCGGCCCCACCGCCTTCGCGTCGTCGGCGGTGGCGTAGACCTCCACGCGGTTGCAGGTGGAGACCACGAACGCCTCGTGGACGCCGGGGAGCGCCGCGAGCTGCCCGAGCACCTCGGGGAGCACGCTCTCGGTGACGGCGACCTTCTCGCGGACGGCCACCGGGGCGGTCCGATGGGAGAGGCCCACCAGCACCAACGACGGGGTCCTGCTCATACCGGGGACCCCACGAAGATGCCCGCGTAGGCGAAGGTCATCAGCACGAACCCGACCATGGTGGCCATGGCGACGCGGCGACCGCGCCAGCCGACCGTCTGCCGGAGCGCCACCACCGCAGCGGTGAGCCCCCAGGCGATCAAGGCAAAGCTCTGCTTCGGCCCGAACTCCACCAACTGCCCCCGCTCCATCTGGGAGAAGAGCGCGCCGGTGGCGATGGTGACCGAGAGGAGCACGAAGCCGAAGACCACGAGCTTGTAGTTGAGGGAGTCGAGGAGCTGCAGCGACGGAAGCCGGCGGAACATCGTGCCCAGCTTCTTCGCCTTCAGCTCCCGCTCGAGCAGCAGGTACATCAGCGCCACGCCGAAGCCGAGGGCGAAGAGCGAGATGCCGCCCAGGGCCACGCCGATGTGCACCGGCATCACCACCCCGAGCATCGAGCCGCTCACCGCCACCTCGGTGCCGGGGAGCGCGTGGGCGGGGACGAGCACCGCCACCACCAGCGGGGCCACGAAGGCGCCGATCACCGGCACCTTGTAGATCCGCCCCACCAGCAGCGCAGCGCCCACGGTGAAGAAGGCGAGGATCGAGAGCCCCTCGGCGAAGCGGAAGGTCGGATCGCTGAAGAGGGCGACCGCCCGCCCGAGGACCGCGCCGCCGTGGAAGAGGAAGCCGACGCCCATCGCCCAGGCGCCGAAACGCGCGCTCAGGTCGGCGGGCTTGACCAGGTAGGCCAGGTACATCGCCGCGGAGGCGGTGTAGGCGGCCAGACCGAGATGGAAGAGGATCGCTGCGTTCACGTTCACCTGGTGGCGGCTGCGGGCCGCGTCCTGCTTCTACCTGCCGGGCCCGTGGGAGACGAGCGCCGCGTCAACGACCCGGACGTCCGGTAGGACCCACAGGGTGCTGCGCAAGCCCTGCGTCCGGAGCAAAATCTGCGCGAGACGGGCTGCGCCCCACGTCGAGGCCAACCTCTGCAGCAGCCGTGCCCATTCCGTCTGGAAGGGGGAGCGCCACGAGGAAACCGGGTTCCACCGCGTAGACCACCTCGCCGAGGAGGAGCGAATCGCCGCAGGGCTCTCCGCCCAGCACCCGGAGCGAGGCCTCGCTCTTCACCTTGCCGAGCAGGCCGGCGTCGTCCGCTCCCTCGAGCATCTCGAGGAGGCGCACCGCTGGCGCAAGGGCGAGCGGCCGACCTTCGCCGAGGTGGAGTCCCTCGGCGGTGACGTCGGCCTGCCCCGCCTCGAGCCAGGCGTCCAATACCGGCTGCGGCACGAAGAGCAGGCCCTGCATGGCGCGCAACCTAGCAAAGGAGGCCGAGCGGCGGCAACGAAACCTCCTTGAAACCCCCGGTGCGGTGGCTTATGCCTGCCCGCACCACAGGGAGCCGAGGGCCTCCCGCGAAAGCGTGCGAATCGTTCGCGGTGCCTGCTGCATCCAAGGGTGCGACACAATTCCCTCGAGGAGGAAGAGACATGGCTGGCGACGTGATCACCTTGACCGACGGCAACTTCGACAACGAGGTGCTCCAGAGCAGCGAGCCCGTGCTCGTCGATTTCTGGGCGGTGTGGTGCGGTCCCTGCCGCGCGATCGCACCGGCGGTCGAAGAGGTGGCCAAGGAGTTCAAGGGCAAGGCCAGGGTCGGCAAGCTGAACGTCGACGAGAACCAGATGGTCGCCGGCCGCTACGGCATCCGCTCCATCCCCACGCTCCTCGTCTTCAAGGGTGGCCAGGTCGTCGATCAGGTGATCGGCGCGGTCCCGAAGTCGAAGCTGGTGGACGCGCTCAACAAGGCGGTCTGAGCAGCAGCTGCAGGCAGACGCGAGGAGGCATGCCCGGGTGGCGTGCCTCTTTTCGTTCCTACCGCCGGGGCAACTCCACCTGCATCGCCGGCGGCCTGCCGGCGAGGGCCCGCAGCCCGAACGCGAGGATCGCCACGATCCCCCAGGAGAGCCCCACCACCACGCCGGCGTCGAGGATGCCGCGCCACGGCTGCGGCACCTGCCGCACCGCGATCACCAGGCCGACGATCCCCGCGGTGAGGATCCAGCTCACGGTGAGCCGCTTCCGGGAGGCGTGGACCAGCCCCATGCAGAAGAGCGGCGCGAGGAGCACCAGGGCAGGCCGCGGCTGCCGCGCCAGATGAACGGCGCGCGAGACCACCCGGGGAGAGAACCCCAGCTGGAAGCCCCGGTAGCCCTCGAAGAAGCCCATGAAGGCCACGCAGGCCACCAGGCTTCCCCACTCGAGGAAGCCGAGGGGCCCGCGGATCGCCTCCACCGCCATCGGCGCCAGCCGCGCCACGGCGTTCCCGAGGAGGAGCACCACGCCGCCGACGCCCCAGATCGCCGCCAGCCAGCCCAGGGGGCCGGTGCCACGGTCGGCGGTGGAGGTGGCGGGCGGGAGGTGCATCGTGGTCTCGGTCATGGGGGCCTTCGGTTGCAAGCGGCGCGCCCTCCCCCAACCACCGGGACGCGCCGATCCTGCGCAAAGACGAAGCGCAAGGCTTGCGCGAGGTACCAGCCCCACGCGCAAGACGCAACAACCGGCGTCAGTAGCCGTACCGCCGGGAGGCGACGTTGGCGAGGAGGCCGATGCAGGCCATCACGGTGAGGGCGGAGGATCCGCCGTAGCTCATCAGCGGGAGGGTCACACCCACCACCGGGAGGATTCCGCAGACCATCCCGATGTTGATGAAGACGTGCCAGAAGACCAGGGCGGTGCAGCCGATCGCAAGGAAGGAGCCGTGCCGGTCCCGTGCGGTCGCCGCCACCCGCAGGCCCGCCACGCAGAAGCAGAAGAAGAGGCCGAGCAGCACCAGGGCGCCGCGCAGCCCCCACTCCTCCGCGAAGACGGAGAAGACGAAGTCGGTGTGCTGCTCCGGCAGGAAGGAGAGCTGGGTCTGGGTGCCCTGCGCCCAGCCCTTGCCGCTCCACTGCCCCGAGCCCACCGCGATCATCGACTGGTGCGCGTGGTAGCCGGAGCCGAGGACGTCGGCCTCGGGGTCGATCAACGTCATCACCCGCTTCTTCTGGTACTCCTTGAGCACGAAGAACCAGCCGGCGATGGCGACGGCGACGCCGCTGACGCCCAGGGTGGCGATCGCCTTCCAGCGGACCCGGGCAGCGAGCACCAGCGTGCCCGCCACGAAGGCCATCATCGACGCGGTGCCGAGGTCGGGCTGGTGGAGGATGAGCACGTAGGGGGCGGCGATGATCAGCCCCGGTCGCCAGAGTTCGGCGAGCGCATAGCCCCCGGGCTGCTCCCCTTCCTCGTGGTAGTAGCGCGCCAGCACGAACATGGTGGAGAGCTTGGCGAGCTCCGAAGGCTGGAGCCGGAGCGGCCCCACCACCAGCCAGCGCTGCGCGCCCATGATCGTCGCGCCCTTGAGCTCCACCGCCACGAGGAGCAGCAGCACCACGCCGTAGATCGGCCAGGCGAGCCGGTGGAGGATCCGGTAGTCCACCGCCAGGCCGAGGATGCAGCCGCCGATCCCGAGCGAGAACCAGACCACCTGGTTGATCCACACCGGCGCGTGGTGCGCGCGGGAGGCGGAGGCCAGGTTGATCACCGAGACGAGCGCGATCGCCGCGGCGAAGGCGAGCATGCCCCACGGCAGGTTGCGCCACAGGCGCCGCTCGGCGCCGTATCCCGCTCCGGTCAGGTTCATCCCGCCCTCGCCCCCACCGATTCGTGGCCCTGCGGCAAGGCGGGCCCCAGCCCCGGGCTCTCGAGCCGCACCGGAGCAGGCGTCTCCGCCGGCGGCTCGGTGCTGGTGGGTCCACGGTCCGCCTCGAGGAGCTCGAAGTAGCGTTCGATGATCCGCATCGCGATCGGCGCCGCGTCGGAGCCGCCGTGGCCCCCATGCTCGTTGAGCACCACCACGGCGATCTGGGGATCTTCCACCGGCGCGTAGGCGGCGAACCAGGCGTGGTCGCGGCTGAAGAAGTCCATCTGCTCCTTCTTCAGGCGCACCGAGCCGATCCGCACCACCTGCGCGGTGCCGGTCTTTCCCGCCACGGGGATGTTGGCGAGGCGCTTGGAGTAGGCGGTGCCCCCCGGCGCCTGCACCACCATCTCCAGCCCCTCGCGCACGACCTTCATCGCTTCCGGCGCGATCCCCAGCTTGTCCTTCGCCTCGGGGAGGAAATCCTGCACCAGGGTGCCGTCGGGCCGCACGATGCGTCGGACCACCCGCGGCTTGTAGACGGTGCCCCCGTTGGCGATGGCGGCATAGGCCATGGCCACCTGCAGCGGCGTCGAGTTCACGTCGCCCTGCCCGATCACCGCGTTGAGCGCGAAGCCGCGCTGGTACCCGCCGGGGAAACGATCGTGGTAGGCGACGTCCGGCACCACGCCCGGCACCTCGAAGCCGAGGTCGAGGCCGGTGACGCTGCCGAAGCCGAAGTGCCGCGCCATGTCGGCCAGCGGCTCGATCCCGATCCGATCCGCCGCTGCGTAGAACCACGTGTCGCAGGAGGTCTGCATCGCCTTCTCGGGACCGACGTGGCCGTGGCCGCTCGCCTTGTGGCAGCGCCACCGCCGCCTGCCGAAGGTGTAGCCGCCGCCGCAGAAGACGTGGCCGTCGAAGCCCTCCTTCAGCGCAGCGAGCTGGGTGACCACCTTCCAGACCGAACCCGGGTGGAAGTGGTTCTGGGTGAGGCGGAAGAGCATCGGCTCGAGGGGATCGTCGGTGATCTTCTTGAGCTCCTCGCGGCTGATCCTGCCGGTCATCACGTTGGGATCGTAGGCGGGCTTGGAGACCGCGGCGAGGACGTAGCCGGTGTGCACGTCGACCACCACCGCCGCGCCGGCCTCTCCGTCGAAGGCCTCCTCCGCTGCGCGCTGCAGCCTGGCGTCGATGGAGAGGACGACGTTGTCGCCGGGTTCGCTCGCCACGTAGCGCTCGCCCTCGGGGATGAGCCCCTGCAGGTGGGGCAGCTTGCGCCCCTTGGCGTCGGCGACCACGCGCTCCACGCCGTCCCTGCCGCGGAGGTAGGTCTCGTAGCGCTTCTCCACCCCGCGCCTGCCGACGTAATCGCCAGGCCGGTAGGCCCGCCCTTCCGCCTTCGACTTCTCCAGTTCCTCGGGACCGATCTCGCTCAGGTAGCCGAGGACGTGGGCGGTGAGGTGGCCGTTGCGGTAGTTGCGGTGAGGCGCCGGCAGGATGTCCACGCCGGGAAGCCGATCGCGCCAGGCCTCGAGCACGTCGAGCTCGTCCCTGGTGAGATCGAGGCGCACCAGCAGCGGCTGGAAGCTGGAGAGACCGCGGGCCTTCGCCACGCCCTCGGTGACCCGCTGCAGATCCTCAGCTTCGAGGGAGAGTAGACCGGCGAGCGTACCGATCACCTCGTCGCAGTCCTGGCAGAACGCCGGGGTGAGGTGCACGTCGTAGCTCGGCCGGTTGTCGACGAGGATCTCGCCCTTTCGATCGAGGATCATCCCGCGGTCGGCGGGAACGCGCAGCTCCTTGATGAAGTTGCCTTCGCTCTTGGCGAAGTACTCCTCGCCCTTGCGGATCTGCAGGTGCCAGAGCCTGCCCGCGAGGATGAGGAAGCCGATCGCGAAGGCGAACCCGATCCAGGCGATCCGCCCGCGCAGCTCCTGTCCTTCCCTCGCCCGATCGGCCAGCTTCATGGGTTGGGGTCGTTTCCGCAGCGAGGGTGGACGATCAACGGGCCGGCTCACCCCTGGTGCTGAAGCGGTCCAGCCTGCCCAGGCCCGCGTGGAGCGGGAGCGCGAAGAGCGCGGTGAGAATTGCCTGCGGAACAACCGAGAGCCAGGCGATCGTCCCGGGACCGTTCCCTTCCCCTGCGACCAGGGCCAGGCCTCCCAGCACCCCGGCCTGCCAGGCAGCCGCAGCGCCGAGGGTCCAGACCAGGATCGAGAGCCAGCCCGGCATCCCGACCCGGGCGGAACCGACCCGCACCAGCGTCCAGACCGCCACCGCGACGAAGCGGCAGAGCCCCGGCGGCCCCTGCACGAAGAGGTCGGCGACGTAGCCGACGAGGTAGGCGGCGACCGCCCCCTCGATCGCGCCGAGCTGCAGCGCGAAGAAGGTGACGAAGAGAACCGCGACCTCCACCCGCGCCACTTCCGGGCCGAAGTGGGCGAGCATCCCGGCCTCGACCTGGTAGAGCGCCAGGGCGAGGAGCGGCCAGAGGAGCGCGCGCCAGAGCCGCGTGGGTTCGCGCCTGCGGTCGCCGAGGGCGATGCTGCCCAGGATGGCGCGCCGCGCCTGCCGCTCGATCCGCTGGTTGCCCCGCTCGCGGCGGAGCCGCGCGATGAAGTGGGCGAGCAGGTTCACGGCGTTCCCGGCACCACGGGCAGCGGCCCGGCCTCTTCGAGGAAGGCGTTGGGCAGCTCTTCCACCGCGGGCACGCCGGCCTCCACCACCACGAGGACCTCCTCGAGGCCGGAGACGTCGACGGCGGGCAGGACCTCGCCCTCCTGGTACATCCCGTAGGGCTTCCGATCGATCCGCCCGATCCTGCCGACGATCAGCCCCTTGGGGAAGACGCGGTCGGTGCCGGAGGTCACGAGCAGATCGCCCTCCTCGATGTCGTCGGTGCGGAGCGCGTTGGCGAGCTGGAGGGCGCCCTCGGAGCCGTTCCCCCGAACGGTGACCCGGGCCCTGCTCCGCTGCACGCGGGCGGCGACGGCGGAGGCCGCGTCGACGAGGAGCTGCACCTCGGCGGTGTCGCCGTAGGTGGCGACCACCTTGCCGACCACGCCCTCGCTGGTGACCACGGCCATCCCCTCGGCGATGCCGGCGAAGGCGCCCTTGGAGATGGTGATGGTGCGCCGGTGGGTGGGCGAGACGCCGATCACCGGCGCGGCGAGGAGCCTGCCCGTATCCCCGCGGGCAAAGCCCAGGAGGTCGTGGAGCCGCTGGTTCTCCAGCTCCGCCTCCCGGCCCTCGTTCAGCGCGGACCGGAGGTCGGCGACCTCCTGGCGGAGGCGCTCGTTCTCCTCGTGCACGCCGCGGAGCGCCACGTAGTCGCTCCACAGGGCGGTCGCGCCACCGAGCACGCCGTCGACCACACGGGAGACCGGAGCGGAGAGCGCCAGGCAGAACTTGTCGAGCGCCGAAAGATCGCGGCCCTGCTTGGCGTTCGCTACGTACGTACCGGCTGGTAGAACGAGCAGCGCAGCAACGAGCAGCAGCTCGCGGTACCGCTGAAAGAAAGCAAGCAAGGTGGGGGATCCTCGCGTTGGATGCCTTGCATTAAGCCAGAAATTTCCATAGGGTGTCAACCCTTTCACCGTGCCAGAACCCTCTACGGACCCGCGTCCGGCACAGGCAGGAAGCATGCTCGACAAGCTTCGGGAAAACTCCCGCTCCATCGGCACCTACATCATCTTCGGTGCCATCATCGTCGTCTTCGTCGCCTATTTCGGCCAGGGAAGCGCCGGCTTCACCACCATGGGCGACGGTGAGGTCTCGGACGCCTCCTACGCCGCGAAGGTGAACGGCGAGGAGATCTCGGTCCGCGAGTTCCAGACCGCCTACAACTCCATGTTGGCTGCCTACCAGCAGCAGATGGGTGGCCAGTTCGACGAGAAGATGGCCGAGCAGCTCGGTCTGAAGGAGAACGTCATCGACCGTCTGGTCGAGCGGCGCCTCCTGGTCGAGGCCGCCGAGGCGAGCGGCATCGCCGTCGCCGACGCCGACGTCACCAAGGCGATCCGCGAGATCCCGGCCTTCCAGAAGGACGGCCAGTTCGACTTCGCGACCTACAAGATCGTCCTCGCCAACTCCGTGGGCATGACCCCCGCGAAGTTCGAGGAAGAGGTCCGCGCCGACCTCCTCCGCGAGAAGATGGTCCAGCAGATCCGCCAGGCGGCCAAGGCCACCGACGAGGAGATCCGCGAGGAGTACCGCAAGGACAACGACAAGGCGTCCCTGACGGTGGTGCGCTTCGCCGCTCCCGCCTTCTTCGACAAGTCGAAGGCCACCGACGAAGAGGTGAAGGCCTTCCTCGCCACCGACGAGGGCAAGAAGGCGGTGGAGACCGAGTACCGGGCCAAGAGCTTCCGCTTCAAGCAGCCCAAGCGCGTCCAGGCGCAGCACATTCTCGTGAAGGTCGCCGAGGACGCTCCCGAGGCCGACGTCGCGGCGGCGAAGGCGAAGCTCGAAGAGGCGAAGAAGCAGGTCGAGGGCGGCGCCGACTTCGGCGAGATCGCCAGGCAGATCTCCGAGGACCCCGGTTCGAAGGAGAAGGGCGGCGACCTGGGCTTCTTCGGCCCCGGCACCATGGCCAAGCCCTTCGAAGAGGCGGCGATGGCGCTCGAGAAGGGCCAGATGAGCGACCTCGTCCGCACCCGCTTCGGCTTCCACCTGATCAAGGTGAACGACATCACCGCGCCGAAGGAGCAGCAGCTCGAAGAGGTCCAGGACCAGCTCGCGCAGGAGATGCTGCGCAAGCGCAAGGCCCGCGAAATGGCCGAGAAGAAGGCGCAGGAGGTCCTCGCCCAGGTCCAGGCCGGCAAGAGCCTGCAGGACCTCTTCCCCGCTGCCCACAGCGAGGACGACGGCCACGGCCACGCCCCCGGCCAGCCGATGCCGGTGGACAAGGACCAGCTCGCCGTCGCCGAGACCACCGAGCTGTTCAGCGTCGAGTCCGAGTACGTGCCCCGCGTCGGCGTGAGCGCCGACCTCGCCAAGGCCGTGCAGGACGCCGACGAGGGCGCGGTCCTGCCGCAGGTCTTCGACGTCAGCGACGCCTTCGTGGTCGCCGTCGTCGCCGACCGGGTCAAGCCGGACATGGAGGCCTTCGAGACGAAGGCGCAGGACTACCGGCAGCGCGTCGTGGCCCGCAAGGAAGCCACTCTCGTGCAGGACTTCACCACGAAGCTCCGCGAGAAGGCGAAGGTCGAGAAGAACCCGAGCCTCTTCGCCGCAGCACCCGCGCAGGGCTGATCGGCAGCACGAACGTGCCGCCCGGTGGAAGCCGGGCGGCAAAACGAAGGGGAGGTGGGCCGCGAGGCCCCCTCCCCTTCTTCGTTTCCGCGCGATCGTTTCAGGCAGCGGAGATGGCGTCGCGGGTGGTCTGCTTCACCCGGTACATCGCCAGATCGCTCCGCTTCATCAGGTCCTCGGCGTTGTCCGCGTCGTCGGGCCAGGTGGCCACGCCGAAGGAGGCGGTGACCTGCAGCCCGAGGCCACGGTCCTGCAGGAAGCGGTGGCCGACGAGGGCCTCGCGGAGCTTCCCCGCCATCTGCAGCGCCTGCGCCTTGCTCGTCTCCGGCAGGACGCAGACGAACTCGTCGCCGCCGTAGCGGATCCCCACGTCCACCGAGCGCAGCGCCGAGAGCATCACCTGCCCGCATTCGCGGAGGATCGCCGACCCGGCCTGGTGGCCATGGGTGTCGTTGATCGACTTGAAGCGGTCGAGGTCGAAGAAGATCAGGCTCAAGGGGTGGCCGAAGCGCTTGCTGCGGGTGACCTCCTGCTCCAGCACCCGCTGCAGATGCCGCGCGTTGTAGAGGCCGGTGTGCTCGTCGAGGACGGTGAGCTCCTGCACCCGCTGGAAGTTGCGCGCGTTCTCGATGGCGATGGCGGCGTAATCCGCGATCGAGGCGAGGGTCCGCGCGTCCTTCTCGGTGAAGGCCGGCTGATCGCGGCCGTTCACCAGCTCGATCACGCCGAGGGTCCTGCCGCGGGAGCGCATCGGCACCGCGACGATCGACTGGGTGGTGAAGCGGGTCGCCTCGTCGAAGCGGGCGGAGAAGCGGCGATCGGAGGAGACGTCGGGGACGAGCAGCGTCCGCCCCTCCCGCGCCACCCAGCCGGCGATCCCCTCGTCGATGCGGATGCGCAGCCCCTTGAGCGTCGCGGCGCTGGGGCCGACGGCGACCTCGAAGACCAGCTCGCCCTTCTCCTCGTCCACCAGCAGCAGCGACCAGTTCGCAGGCTGCAGCACCGCGCTCACCTGTTCCATGATCAGGCCGAGCACTTCGTGGATGTCGAGGGTCGAGGTCAGCACCTTGCCGATCTCGTTGAACGCACGCAGCTCGTCGATGGTGCGCTTGAGCTCTTTGAGGAGCTCCTGTGCTTCCATGATCGCCCTGCCTCGGCTACGGTGCCCGCCGGCCCATCCGGCGGTGCTGCCCACCGCTGCAGCGGACCGGGCTCATCCGCAGGATACACCGAAGTGCGCCCCACTCTCGTACTTGCTTCCGCATCGCCCCGCCGCCGCGAGCTCCTCGCCGGGCAGGGGTTGTCGTTCGATGTGTGCATCTCCGACGTCCCGGAGCTGGTGGAGCCGGGCGAGACGCCCGCCGCCTTCACCCAGCGGGTGGCAGCGGAGAAGGCCGCCGTCGTGGCGACGCAGCTTCCCGGCGCGCTGGTCCTCGCAGCGGATACCGCGGTGGTCCTCGGTCCCGCGATCCTCGGCAAGCCCGGGGGGCCCGCCGAGGCGGAGGAGATGCTCCGCTCCCTGGCCGGCAACACCCACGAGGTGATCACCGGCGTCTGCCTCCGCACTTCCGCCGGCGAGGAGCGCTTCGCGGTGCGCACCGCGGTCCGCTTCCGGGCCCTCGAGCCCGCGGAGATCCGCTGGTACGTCTCCACCGGCGAGCCCCTCGACAAGGCGGGGGCCTACGCGATCCAGGGCAGGGGCGGCGCCTTCGTCGAGGCGATCTACGGCTCCTACTCCAACGTGGTGGGGCTGCCCCTGGCAGAGACGCTGGCGGCGCTGCGGCGCGCGGGCTTCCTGCCGCAGTGGGCGCAGCGATGAGCACCATCGCCGCGAACCTCGCAGCGGTCGAGGCTGCGATCGCCGCAGCCTGCACGCGAGCGAGGCGCGATCGCGCCGCGGTGCGACTCGTCGCCGTCTCCAAGACCCACCCCGTCGCGGCGATCCGCGAAGCCTGGGCTGCAGGGCAGCGGGACTTCGGCGAGAACTACGCGCAGGAGCTCCGCGACAAGATCCGCGAGCTGGAGGATCTCCCCGGGATCCGCTGGCACGCGATCGGCCACCTGCAGACCAACAAGGCGAAGTACGTCGCCGGCAAGGCGCTCGTCCACACCCTCGATCGCCCCGAGCTCGCCAGGGAGCTGGTGAAGCGCGCCGGCGGGCCGGTGGCCTGCCTGGTCGAGGTGAACGTCGCCGGCGAGGCGCAGAAGAGCGGCGTCCTCCCCGGCGAGCTGGAGGCCCGGCTCGGCGAGCTGCGGGCGGTGGAGGGGCTGCAGCTCCAGGGCCTGATGTGCATCCCGCCCGACGTGGACGATCCCGAGGAGAACCGGCGCTGGTTCGCGGTGCTGCGCACCCTGCGCGACCGCCACCTCCCCGGCGGCGATCTCTCGATGGGCATGAGCCACGACTACCCCGTGGCGATCGAGGAAGGCGCCACCCTGGTGCGCGTCGGCACCGCGATCTTCGGCGCCCGCCCGCCTCGTTAACGCAGTCGCAGCACGAGGGCCCCAGGAGCGCTGCCGCTCCCCGTGCGCCGGTGTGCACGAGACGACGTCCCCGCCCGGCCCACGTGCCCGGGGCAGGTTGCCGCATGGGGGGCAGGGCCCTACCGTCTGCTGAACCGGCACGTTCCGACAGGACTGGACGCGCCCATCGGCAAGGCTCCCGTGCGACGCATCTTCCTACCGCTGCTCTTCCTCGCCCTGCTGGGCGCACCGCTGCCTTCCGCCGCGGGGTCGCTCCCCTTCGGCGCGCGCTCGACCGGTGGTCCGCGGACCCCCGGCTTCCAGCTGCCGCCGCTCCTCGCGCCGGAAGGGCTCGAAGAGGTCTACGTCGTCCCCCGCCGCGCCGGGCAGAACCAGGTCCGCTGGTACGGCTTCGACTTCAAGGAAGTGCTGCTGCCGCAGCTGCCCGGCGCGGGCGTGCGCCTCTACTACTACGAGTCGGTGACGCCGGCGGCGGAGGTGGCGGCAGCGCTGATCCGCGAGCAGTACATGCGCCTCGCCCGGGCCTTCGAATACGTGCCGGAGCGCGAGATCCCCTACATCCTCTACGGCACCCACCTCGAATTCCAGGCGACCAACGTATTCCCGATCAGCGAAGGCGTGCTCGGCGCCACCAGCCCGGCGGACCTCACCCTCGCCCTGCCCTTCTTCGGCGATTTCGAGCAGTACCGGCACACCTCGACCCACGAGCTCGTGCACGAATTCACCATCCAGGCGGTGAAGTCCTATTCGGAAGCGGCGGATCGGCCCAGCGCCCTCGGCGGCTTCCCGCTCTGGTTCATCGAGGGTCTCGCGGAATACGCCACCTACGGCGGCCTCGATCCCGACGCGAAGCCGGGCCCCGGATCGCCGGAAGGCGCAGCGGGCCCCACCCTGCCCGGCCTCGATCCGGAGACCGAGGCCTGGGCCCGGGACCTGCTCTACCAGGCGTCGCCGTTCGAGGGGTACATGATCTTCCCCTTCTACAGCGACTTCCCCAGGAGCTACGTTCACACCTACAAGCTCGGCCAGCTCCGACTCGCCTTCCTCGGCAACACCTTCGGCCGCGACTTCATCCTCTGGCTGCTGCGCAACGCCCACGCGATGACCGGGGGCGGCCCCGGCGCCTTCACCGGCGGCGGCAAGGCGATGGGCTTCGCCGAGCTGGTGAAGCTCGGCACCGGTTACGACGAGCCCACCGTCCAGCGGATGTTCGAGGAGTGGCTCAAGCGCCGTTACCTGCCCGCCTACGCCGACGCAAGGACGCGCGTCCCCGCGGTGCAGATCGTCGACGGCCTCCCCACCGAGCCGGAGTCGCTCACCTCCTCGCCGGACGGCAAGACGCTGCTCGTCCGCGGCATCGACCGGGAGCTCGGCCGCGGATCGCTCTACCTCGTCGACGCCGACGATCCCAGGAAGAGCCAGCACGTGGTCAACGACTCGCGCCCCGGGCTCGAATCGCTCCACATCATCTCGCGGCGGACCTTCGCCCTGGGCAACGAGTGGATCGCCTGGATCGGCAGGTCGGGCCCAGCCGACGTGCTCACCGTGGCGCGGATCGAGCGGCAGCCGGAGGGGTCGAAGGAGCTCTTCAAGATCCACGACCACCGGCGCTTCCACCTGGTCGACCGTGACATCCTCGAGGCCGGCGATCCCACCTTCTCGCCGGACGGTCGCTTCATCGCCTTCTCGGCGATCAGCCGCATCGGCTTCAAGAACGTCTTCGTCCTCCCGCTGGCAGAAGGCAGCGATCTCTCCCAGCTTCGGCAGGTCACCGACGACGTCTACTCGGAGAGCGGGCTCTACTGGGCGGACGCGGGCATCTACCTGGCGAGCGACGCCACGCCGGACGGCGACTCGAACCTCTTCCTCCTCGATCCGGAGAGCGGCGAGATGAAGCCGCTCGTCACCGACACCTATGACAAGGAGACCCCGGTGCCCACCGCCGGGGGCCTGCTCTACACTTCGGATCGCGAGGGCCGCTGGGATCTCCATCGCGTCGAGGAGGACGGCACCGCCTACCGCCTCACCGACGTGCCGACCCAGATCCGCTGGCCCGCGCCGGGGCCCGGCGGCAGCGTCTACGGGATCATGGTCCACGGCGGCCGCTTCCGGCTGGCGAAGGTGCCGCCAGCGGAGCTCCTCAAGATCCAGCCCCACCCGGCGATCACCCCGGGCTACGACGCGACGCCGCGGAAGCTGCCCGTCCTCGGCCTGCCGGAGGACGCGCAGGACTACGAGCCCTTCGAGCACTTCTCCCTCGACATCGGCGCGGTGGCGGTGGGCACGCAGTCGGTGGCGGTGGGCGGCCTCAGCTTCTCGGATCTGCTCCGCGACAAGATCGTGGCGGTCCAGCTCGCGGTCTACGGCGACCTCGACTTCACCGACGCCAGCGTCGTCTACCTCGATCGATCGCAGCGGCTGAACTGGCTCGCGGGCGTCTTCCACACCTTCCAGCCCAAGCGCGACCGCACCTTCGACGAGCCCGCCTTCATCAACGATCCGGACTTCTACCTGGAGCGCCAATTCGGCGTGGTGGGCGGCCTCTCCTGGCCCTTCAACCGCTACCAGCGCATCGATCTCACCGGCACCGTCGAGGGCGTGGACCGCTCCCGCTTCACCGACAAGCTCGGAACCCGCGAAGGCGAGTGGGAGGAGCTGACCGGCGGCAGCGAGCCGCAGGTGACCGGCGCCGTCAGCTACGGGCAGGACACCCTCCGCTACCACCCCTGGGTGGGACCGATCGCCGGCACCTCGTTCCTCGGCACCCTGGGCGCCGGCGTGCTCCCGCAGCGCTTCGACACCGACGAGGCGCTCACCGGCTTCGCCGAGGCCGACCTGCAGCACTACTTCTACCTGGGCGGCAGGACCACGATCTGGACCCGGGCCGCTGCCGGCGTCGGCTTCGGCAGCCGCTTCTCCCGGCAGTTCTACCTCTCGAGCGTCGACAACCTGCGCGGCTTCGACTTCTCGGACGAGCGGCTCCTCGGCACCAAATTCTACGTCGCCAACGCCGAGCTCACCTTCCCCCTCGACTGGCTGATCCGGGTGGCGCTCTTCGAAGGCCTGCGGGCGGTGGGCGGCGTCGACTTCGGCGGTGTCACCGACGACACCGACGAGCTCTGGGACGTGCGCACCCTCAACCTGCTGGCGGGAACCGACTTCCTCGCTGGTCCCCTCGCCCTGCGGCTGCTCTTCGGCTACCCGATCCAGATAGGTCCGGTGCTGCCCTCCGACGGCTGGGTCACCAACTTCGCGCTGCGGCTGCGCTACTGACGGCGGAGGATGCGCTTTGCTTCCGCCGCGTCGAAGTCGGCGTAGGCGGCGCCCTCGTTCCAGCTCCCGGAAGCGGCGCGATCGGCCAGGAAGTCCGCCAGCGCCTGCTGCTCGTGCACGCCCAGCGGGCGGATCTCGATGGCGTCCGCGGCGCCGGGGAACCAGCCGTCGCCGCCGCGGGCGAGATAGGAGAGCGTGGCGAAGGAGATCGGCCGCTCGGGCTCGAGGACCCGGCCCGCCTCCACCACCACGCGCCTGCCCCCGGCGGGCTCGGGGACGACGAGGCGCCGGATCCTGCGGCCCGGCTGCTCGACCCCGACCACCTCGCCGTCCACGATCGTCTGCACCTGCTCGGGCGCCGCCGGATCGTAGACGAGCTCCACCCCCTCGCTCACCTGCGGGAAATGGCCGCGGCCGGTGCCGGCGCCGCGCAGCGCCGACTCGAGGGTCTCCACCAGCACCCGGTGGGGCGCGGTGACGAGCACGATCTCGTTGTCGAAGCGGAAGGCCTCGCGGAGGTCGAGACGGGTGATCGCGCCGCCCGTGCGCTCGCCGTCGCCATCGATCCGGCCGATCGAAGCGCGGATGCCGCCGCCGTTGCGCAGCGCGAAAGCAGCGGGCCGTCCCGCCGCCCACGCCATCGAGTCGGCGGCGAGGTTGCCGAGGTTGGTCTCGCGGTTGCGCACCGACTCCCGCTCGCCGTCGAGGAAGTCGCGGCTCTGCGCCAGCGTCGTGCGCGCCTCGTCCAGCGCCCCGCGGACCCGTGCCTCCAGCGCTGCAGCAGCGGGATCGGGCCCCGTGCCGAGCGCGGCCACGGAGCGATCGTCCACCGGCACCGGTCCCGCGTCCGCGTCGATGCCGGCGATGACGCCAGCGGCGTCGAAGCGCAGTCCGAGCTTGCCCACGTAGCGGAGCTGCCCGTCGGTGGCGACCACCGCGACGGGCCTGCCGTCCGCTGCGGTTCGGATCAGCGGGTAGCAGGGCCGGGCTTCGGCACAGAGCGCGTGGGGCTCGTCCGCGCCGAGGAGCCGGTCGTCCGGGTCGGCGAGGCGATCGTCCCCGCCGCCGGAGACGACGACGTCCACGCCGGTGAGCCCCTCGTCGACCAGGGCGATCTCCCGCCGCACGTCCTGCAGATGGGAGAGCAGCACCACGATGTCGACGCCCTCGGCGGCGAGGGCGTCGGCCTGCTCCTGCACCCGGCGCCGGAGCGCGGCGAAGTCCGCCGGCAGGCCCACCGTCACCGAGGTGCTCGAGATGGTGCGCAGCGTCTCGGTGGTGGCGCCGATCACGCCGACGGTGAGCCCGGTGCAACGCAGGCCGCCGCTCTCGCCCCGCTCCAGCGTGCCCCCGGCGCAGAGCAGCCCCCGCGGCAGGATGCGGCCGGGATGCTCCGCCAGCCAGGGCGTGTTGCCGGCGATCGCCTCGTTCTCCACGTCGATGGCGTCGAGGCTCCCGCCCTCGAAGTCGACGGTGGCGGTGAGATAGGGAAAGCCCGCGGCCCGGATCCGCTCCGCGAGGAAGTCCTCGCCCTTGTCGAACTCGTGGTTGCCGAGGGCGCTCGCCTCGAGGCCGACCAGCGCGTTCGCTGCGGAGACGGCGTTGGCCCCGTCGAGCTCCACCTGCAGCGCGGGCGCCGGCATGAAGGTATCGCCGGCGGCGACCGTGATCGTGGGCACCTCCGCCGAGCGCCGCAGCGCCTCCACCACCGCCACGAAGCGCGCGATCCCGCCGCTCTCCCCGTTGCCGACGAGCTCACCCTCGAGATCCGAGGCGTGCAACACGACGAGCCTGCGATCCGCCGGTGCAGCGGAGAGCCGCGGATCGGGCGCCTTGCCGGTGCCGGCGCAGCCCGTGAGGATCCCGATCAGCGGGATCGCGGAGGAGCGAGCGAGAGACTTCATGGGGATCGCATGTCCGCCGGCAAAACGCGGCGGCGGGGGAGGAGCCTCAGAGTTCTTTCAGGAGGAGGCGGCCTTCGTCGGTGACGCGCGCGCGGTAGTCGGTGCCGCAGTAGAAGCACATGACCTCGTCGCCATCCCCGAACTTCTCGTCGCGCGGGTTGTTCGCGCTGCAGCTCGGGCAGTCGAAGTCGTTGAACTTCCGGCTCCGGGTCGGCGCCTTCGGGGCGTCGTCCTCGTCGTAGTCGTAGGGATCGAAGGCCATGACGCGGGCAGCAGAGCACCTTTTCGCGTGGCGGGGAAGGGTTCTCATTCGAACACTTCCCGCTTCGCCTACACCTGGTGAAGGGGTCTTTCATCGCCCGGCGGAGCGGGTGCGGAAGCGGCGATCCACCTCGTCCAGGAGCTCGAGGATCGCTTCGCCGTAGCGGGTGTCGTCGCCGGCGCCGACGCCCGCCCTGTCGACGAAGAAGGTGCCGGAGCGGCACTCGCGGCCGTAGCCGTCCGGCCGATCCTCGGTGCAGATGCGGTTGCCCGCCCCGTCCTCGTGGCAGCAGCGGCCCGAGGGGAAGACGACGATCATCTTGCGCAGCGCCCCGGAGGCCATCGCCCCGTCGAAGAGGAGCGCCGACTCGGCGAAGCCGCCGTTGCTGCCGGGCTGCATCCCGTAGCCATGGAGGAGGTAGAGCACCGGGTAGCGGGCCTCGGCGTTGCGGGGATCGTCGTACCCGGGCGGCAGGACCACCGTGTAATTTCGCTCCGCGCCGAGGGCTGCCGATTCGTAGACGAGATCGTGGGTGCGGCTCTGCACGCCGCTGCGATCCGCGGGCGGATCCTCGACGTCCGCCCAGCGCACCGAGAGCCAGCGCAGGAAGAGGTAGAAGCGGTTGAGCAGCTGCCGGCTGGTACCCACGTGGTCGCCGTCGCCGGCGCGGATCGCCGCGGGGGCCGCAGCGGGGTCGCCGTAGAGGAAGAGCATCCGCCTGGGCAGATCGTCCGCGCGCAGGGCGAGGGGATCGAGCTCGCTGTCCTTCGCCGGCGCGCCGGGGAGGTCGGCGAGGCCGAGGTAGGCCCGGGCCCCCTCGTGCCCTGCGGCGAAGTGGCTCCAGGCGTGGGCGGCGGAGACGCCGAAGTTGAAGAGGTCCCGGATCCCGCCATCGGCGTAGTAGCCGAGGCGGCGGCGCTCCGCCCCGCTCCAGCTGGAGAGGAGCGCGTCGGGATCGAAGCTGCGGAAGCGGGTCCTTCCCGGCGCCTCGCTGAAGACGCCGTCCCCTTCGCCGAAATCACCGGTGCCCTCGACGCCGTCGAGGCCGAAGTCGCGGAAGGGCTCACCCTCGTCGTGCTGCCAATTCCCTTCGGTCCCGCCGGGATTATCGCGCCAGTGGTAGTCGTCGCCGTTGGGATCCCCGGTGGCGCCCGACGCGCTGCAGCCGCCGCTGCCATCCTCGCGATCGTTGGCGCAACCGTCGGCGCCGACGTCGTCCCAGCGCTCGTGGGCGTTGACCACCAGCGGCTCGCCGTAGTCCCGCCTGCCGTTGCGGTTCAGGTCGACGGCGAGGGCGAAGGGCACCGGGCGGCGGTGATCCCAGCAGGCGGCGTAGGCCCCCGCCGCAGCGCGGAAGAGATCGCCCCGCTCCCGCTCGGTGGCGGTGACCACCCCGCCCTCCGCTGCGCAGAGCTCGTCCGGATCGCCCGCGCAGAAATCGATCGGGGTGCCGGTGTCGGCGCAGAAGAGCGCGGGCTCCTCGCCGTCGCAGAAGGTGATCACCGGGTAGCTGCCGTCGGGGTTGTACTCGGCGTTGTGGAGCCCTTCGATCACCACCGGCGCGTCGCAGAGCGCGGCGCCCCTGTCGAGATCGGCCGCGCTCACGCCCGGTGGCAGGAAGGGCGAGTCGGGGTTGTGGGTGAGGGGATTTCCGAACGCGAGGGAGAGATCGGTGAAGAGGTCGAGGTAGGCGTCGCGATCGAAGGAGCCGCCGTTGTCGCCGTAGATCCAGCCCACGAAGGATTGGGCGTGCTCCGGAAGGACCGCCTCGGCCTGCGCCGCAGCCGGCGCCATGCAGGGGAGCCGCGCCGGATCGTCGAGGACCGCCGGGTCACCGGGGTGGGCGGCGAGGATCGCCTCCAGCTCCGCGAGGGTGCAGAAGCCGCCGACCCAGGAGCGCTCGAGGTAGCCGAGCAGGTAGTCCACGTCGACGGGGCCGCCCAGCGAGCCGATGGCGTCGAAGCGCTCGGGGTTCGCGCCCCCGACGAAGGTGGCGCCCATCGCCCCCATCGAGAAGCCAGCGATGGCGCGGTACGTGGGCGCCGGCGCCTTCTCCTCCGGGTCGGAGCAGGCGGCGAGGGCGACGAGCGGGAGCAGGGCGAGGCGACGCATCCCCCCAAGGTGGGAAGCCGCCCCGAAGCAGGCAAGCAGGCGGCAGGGGGTCTGGAGCGGGCCGCAGGGGGGCGTGGTAGCGTGGAGGGGCCGCTTCGATGCCAGTTGAACAAGCCCGCCGCGGGCAGCGTCGGTGCAGATGTGGCGCCCGGTCGACGGGTGCCCTCGAGGAGGTGAGAGCCGTGCAGCGCCACCGCATCGTCCCGCTCGTCGCAGCCCTCTTGCTCACGTTCGTCGCGCCGGCAGGGGCGGCGCCAGCCACCGAGGGCACCGCCGAGACGAGCGTCGCCACCGAGGTGGCGGCGGAGAACGTCGTCGCCGAGATGCAGAAGGCCGCGGCCCACGCCTTCACCCCTGGCGAGGAGCTCGTCTACAAGATCACCGCCCTGGGTATGACCGCGGGCAAGGCGCGGATCAGCGTCGGCCTCGGCTCGGAGCGCGACGGCGTGAAGGCCTGGCCGGTGGTGGTGCAGGCGCGGACCGACTCCCTCTTCGACTCGGTCTACACCGTGCGCGACAAATTCGTGACCTGGTGGCACCCCGAGAGCGGCCGGGTGATCGGCGCCGACCTCTTCGCCGACGAAGGCGGCAAGCGCCACCGGAGCACCTCGAAGCTCGACCACGCCAGCGGCAAGGCGGAGGTGATGCGGATCCGCGAGTGGAGCGGCGAGCGTTCGAAGAAGACCTACCAGATCCCCGCCGGAAGCTACGACATCGCCGGCGCGATCTTCGAGCTGCGGCGCCGCCCCCTCACCCCGGGCAGCGTCGAGGAGGTCGACGTCTTCACCGGCAAGAAGGTCTTCAAGCTGCGCTGCGTCGTCGAGAAGCAGGAGCAGGTGAAGACGAAGGCCGGCACCTTCGACGCGGTGGCGGTGCGGATCCAGCTCGGCTTCGACGGCCAGTTCGCCTCGAAGCGGGACGTGCTCGCCTGGTTCTCCAACGACGAGCGCCACGTGCCGATCAAATTCGAGGCGGAGTTCGCCCTCGGGTCGATCGTGGCCGAGCTGGTCGAAGCCAAGCGCGGCATCCGCCTCTGACCGGTGGCTCGATCGTGCCGGGCGGGCGCCCGGGCCGGGTCACCCTTGCACGGCCACCGTCTCGCCCTTGCACAGCGGCGGCGGCTCGCTTGCCCCCCCACCCCACCGCCCCCACCGTGATCCCCGGGCGCATCCGGCGTCCATGGGAGTGGTGGCTGTGCGGGTGTGGCGTTGGGCGGCGTTCGGGTTGGCGGTGCTCCTTCCCCTGGAAGCGGGGGCATTGCCCATTCTCCGGCTCTTCCTCGACGGCGACGTCGATCGGCTGGGCAGCGGTGGCGCTGCGGTCTTCCGGGACCGGTGGGCCGAGGCCCGGCGCCTCGAGCGCCCCACCCTCCTCGCCACGCAGGAACGCCCGGAGCTGCGGCTCTCGCTCGAGAACGAGGCGATCCTGCGGATGGACGCGGGGCGCTACGCGGGAACCGAGGCCTGGGATCGCAAGCTCCGGCTCACCGCCCTCGTCCCCTTGCGGCCGGTCTTCGACGAGATCCCCGCCACCGTCTTCGTCGGGGTGCGGCGGGAGACCGGCAGGCTCCACCTCGCCACCAGCGAGGACGGCACGCTCATCGACTCGGTGGAGTCCCGGGACGGCGTCGACGTCGGCGTCGCCACCGCGCTCCCCTGGGGCGTCTCCCTGGCGGGGTCGGTGGGAGCGAACGGCGAAGGCGGACCCTCCTGGCTCCTCGAGGCGCGCTACCGCCCCGGGCCCCTCGTCGAGGCCTGGTACCGCAGGCGCAGCGCCTCCTGGGATTACCAGCTCACCGTCCCCGACGGCGTCTCCCGGAAGATCCAGTCGCCCGAGGTGAACTACCGGATCGACGATCTCCAGAGCGAGTCGGAGCTCGGCGCCGAGCTCGGCCGCCGCAACGTCGCCTGGCTCACCGGCGGCATCGTGCTCGAGGACGTGCAGGATCTCTGGGCGGAGGCAGGCGGCAAGCCGCTGCCCTGGCTCGCCCTGCGGCTCGGCTTCGACAGCGAGGTCTACCGCTTCGACGACACCATGGAGGCGGACGGCACCGGCACCATCGCCCAGGTCGATCTCGGCATGCGCCGGGAGCGCTACTTCGGCGGCTTCGACGCGGAGACGGGCAAGGGGCAGATCCGCGGCCGCTACGTCCACTCCTCGCTCACGGGTGCCTCGCAGGGCGAGGAGGTGGGCACCGCTGCGGCGCGGGCCTTCCTCCAGGTCGATTACGACATGGGGCTCTTCTTCGACGGCGGCTACCGGATCGAGGGCCACCAATTCGCCCTGGGCTGGGACCGCCACGTGGAGGACGGCGTCGGCTTCGCGGTGGGGGCGCAATTCTTCCGGATGCTCCTCCATCCCACCGACTTCTCGATCACCTCCGGCACGCTGCAGCGCGCCCTCGCCGCCGAGGAGATCCGGCCGGCCCGGGCCGATCTGCTCGGCCTCACCGGCGCGCTCTACGTGCCGGTGGGCCGCTTCCGCCTCGCGGCGGCGGTGGGGCAATACCTGCCCATCGCCGCGGAGCAGCAGCGGCTCGATCGCCCGCCGACGCAGCCCGAGCCCACCCCCGCCCCCGGCCCCTCGCAGCCCCCCCGGGACGAGGGCCCCTACGAGTGGCTCACCGGCAGCGTCGGCAAGGCCCTCGACAAGCTGGCCAAATATGGCGGCGGGAACCGCCTGCTCTTCGAGATCTCGACGGAACTGTAGCGCCCAGTGGGGCGCTCCAACGCAAAGCAGTTTGCGCGCAAGCGCGCTTCTTGTCCGCCTGGTCCCGCGCCAGCGGGGCCGAGTGGACAAGACGCAGCCACGCGTTGCCATGGGCCGCAGGGGTGCCGAGCTTTGGGCCCCATGAAGACCTGGATCGGCTTGCTTGCGGTGCTGGTGGTGGGCGGCGGACTCGCAGCCCTCGCCTTCGGATCGGGTGACGTCTTCGCTGCGGGCGACGCCGCTGCGGCGAAGCTGGTTCCACAGGCGGGGGCGCCGGCGCCGAAGGCCACCGAGCAGGTGGCGGTGATCTCCTCCCTGGCCAAGCTGCGCCCGGACGACGAACCAGAAGGCGCCGATCGGATCGGCCTGCGGGCGCTGCGGGGCGAGTGCGAGGCGGCGCAGATCGCGGTGCGGGCAGGCGAGGCCCCCACCACCGTGCGCGCGCGGATCGACGGCAGCCTCGGCGACGGGGTCGACGTGCTGCTCCACCGGGTGGAGCTCGTCGAGCTGAAGAAGGCCTCCGGCCCGGAGGGCGCCGCAGGGCGCTGGCCCGATCCCCTCGTGCCGGCGGTGGACCCCTACGTCGGCGAGGAACGCAGCGCCTTCCCCTTCGCGATCCCCTCGGGGGAGAGCCGCGCGATCCTGGTCGAGGTCTGCGTGGGCGGGGAGGCGACGCCCGGCGAGCGCGAAGCGCAGGTGGCCCTCTCGATCGGCGCGAGCGAGCGGCACGTGCCCCTAGCGCTGCGGATCGAGCGGGAGGCGCTGCCAACGACCTCGAGCCTGGACACCAGCTTCGGCTTCTCCTCCCGCCGCGCCGCCCTGGGCCACTACGGCAGGGCCGGCACGGAGGAGGAGGTCCTCGCCCTCGATCGGCTCTACCGCACCGCCCTGCTCCGCCACCGCATCTCGGCCCATGGCGGCACCTTCGATCCGCCGCCCTTCCGCAAGGAGGGCAAGAAGCTCGTGCTCGACTTCTCGCAATACGACCGCGAGCTCGCCCCCTTCCTCGACGGCAGCGCGCTCCCCTCCGGCGCCAGGGCCACCACCGTCGATCTCCGCACCCACCCGAAGCTCGCGAGCGACGCGGATCGCATCGCCTACTGGCGGGCGATCGTGAAGCACCACGAGGAGAAGGGCTGGGAGGCGCTCCTCTTCGACTACGCCCACGACGAGCCGAAGCGCGAGGAGCTGCCGCCGATCCTCGAGCGGGCGAAGCTGGTGAAGAAGGCGGACGACTCGATCCGCGTGCTCCTCACCGCCTCGCTCGATCCCGCGCTGGTGGGGCCGGTCGATCTCTGGACGCCGAACCTCAACTGCCTCTACGTGAAGAAGAGCGAAGACGAGTGGTGCTCGTGGCGGGCGCCGCAGGCGGCGTACCGGCAGGCGGTGGAGCGCGGCGCGAAGCTCTGGTGGTACCAGAGCTGCTCCTCCCACGGCTGCGGCGAGGGTTTCGAGCTGCAGAACGACGACGCCGCCTATTTCCGGGGCTGGCCCTCCTACGTGGTCGACGCCGCAGGGAGCCGGGCCCGGGCGATGGGCTGGCTCGCCCACGCGGAGGGGATCGGCGGGGAGCTCTACTGGGACACCGTGATCGCCTACGCCCCCGAGGGGAAGGCGCAGGATCCCTGGAGCCCCGGCGCCCTCTGGGCCTTCGGCGGCAACGGCGACGGAACCTTCTTCTACCCCGGCACGCCCGGGCGGATCGGCGGCAAGACCCACGTGCCGGTGGGCTCCCTCCGCCTGATCCACGTGCGCGACGGGCTCGAGGACTACGAGCTGCTCCGCCTCGTCGCCGCCAGGCCCGGCGGCGCCGCGCTGGCGATGCGGGCGGCGAAGGCGATCGCCGCCGCGCCCTACCGGGTCACCGACGATCCCGGCGCCGTCGAGTCGGCCCGGAACGAGCTCCTCGACTTCCTCGCCGGCAAGCGCCCGGCAGGTGGCACGCGGTAGGCTGAAGGCGAGGGAGAGTTTGTGAAACAAACTCTCCAGCGGAGCCGAAGGCGGAGCGAACGCAAGAAGGAGCGTCTCTCGCGCGAAGCGCGAGCGGAGAAAGCGGCCCGGCGCTCGCCGGACCCTTTTCTCCACACGCTCGGAGGGCCCGCTCCTTTGCCGCAGGCCCGCACGCCGAAAGAATAGGCGCGCGCCACCGCGCGTCTGTCGTTCCAGTACGCTCGGATGGACCGGGCCGACGAGCGGCAAGCAACGCCGCTGACGAGGACACGCCGCATGCTCCGCTCCCTGCTCGCCGGGTTGATCGCCGGATGCCTCGCCCTCCCGCCGGTCACCGCAGTCGCAGCCCCCAGGCCCACGGGCCATCCCGCGAAGAAGGTGCCTGGGCGTGACGTCTGCCCGCCGCTGCCGACTTCCGTCGGCGAGAACCTGCCGTGGCAGCCAGGCGAGCGCCTCTCCTTCGACATCGACGTGGTCGGCGCCAGGGCGGGCAAGCTCTCGCTCGTCGCGCTGCCGCCGGTGGGCAAGGGCAAGTCGGCGGAGCTTCCCTTCCGCGCCCTCGCCGCCTCGAACTCCTTCTTCTCGAAGATCCGCAAGGTGCGCGGCCGCTCCACCTCCTACGTGCGCGCCCGCGACATGCATCCGCGCCGCTACGAGGAGAACAGCAAGGAGGGCAAGCTCACCAAGTCGGCGGTGGTGGTCTTCGAGCGGCCGAGCGAGGGCGGCAAGATCCGCATCGACTACAAGCGCAACAACGCCAGGCGCAAGAGCAGCCACGCCTACCTCAACGAGGCTTTCGATCCGGTCTCGGCGATCTACTACCTGCGGACCCTCGACTACCGGCAAGGGATGAGCGTCTGCTTCGACGCCTACTCGATCCGCAAGCTCTGGCGCGTTACGGGCAAGGTGAAGGGGCTGGAGACGGTGAAGGTGCCCGCCGGCGTCTTCGAGGCGTGGCACCTCGAGGGCGAGGCGGTACGCACCGACAACCCCGCCGCCCGCCGCGAGGTCCACGTCTGGATCTCGAACGACGAGCGCAGGTTGCCCGTAGCGTCGCTGGGGGTGATCGACCTCGGCGCGGTGCGGGCGCAGCTCACCCACGTCGACCAGGGCGGCACCGCCGGCGAGAGCGAGGAGTCGCTGATCGTGGAGGAGCCGACCACCGCCGAGGTGGACGAGACCGAGAGGCCCGACGCCCAGCCTGCCGCAGCCCCTGCCGCCCCGGCGCAGGGCGCGCCCGCCCAGCAGCCCGGCAAGCTCGAGGAGTAACGGCCCGAGCGCGCGACGTTTCAGTCCGCCAGCGCTTCGGCGATGGGCTGCCAGTGGCCGCAGCCGTCGGCAGCGCAGGCAAGCACCCCGCCCTCCCGCCGCGAGAAGCGCTGCACCACGAAGCCCGCGCCGCAGCGCGGGCACGGCTGCGGCACCGGCCGCTCCCGCATCGCATGGGAGCAGGCCGGGTAGCGGTTGCAGCCGAAGAAGGTCCGCCCCTGCCGCGAGCGCTTCTCGGCGAGCTCGCCTTCGTTGCAGGCGGGGCATTTCACGCCGGTCGACATCGGCACCGCGGTCCTGCAGGCAGGGTAGGCGCTGCAGGAGAGGAAGGGCCCGCTCCGCCCCCGCCGCTCCACCAGCGCCGATCCGCAGCGCGGGCAGTTGCCGTGGGTGGGCGGCGCCAGCGGCGGCTCCTCGGCGACGAGCAGCGGCGTGCCGTCCGCAGCCGACACCGCGGCGTTCTGCGCTGCGGCACCACCACCGCCGATCACCAGCGACGCCGCCTCACCGGGCCGCGCCAGATCCCGGGTGAACCTGCAGGCCGGATAACCGGAACACGAGAGGAAGGGCCCCGACCGCCCCCAGCGCAGCGCCAGCGGCTTGCCGCACTTCTCGCAAGGCGTGTCGACGAGCCCCTTCTTCGCGGTGGCGCCGAAGCGCTCCTTCGCCTCCCGGAGCCGCTGGTCGAAGGGCTGGTGGAAGCGGCGCACCGCCTCGACCCAATCGCTGCTCCCGCTGCCCACGCGATCGAGGTCGGCCTCGAGCCGCGCGGTGAGCTCCGGATCGACGAGCTCCGGCACCGCCTGCAGCAGCAGACCCACCACCGCTTCGCCCAGCTCGGTGGCGGCGAGCAACCCGCGGGTCCGCTGCACGTAGCCGCGGTCGACCAGGGTCTCCACCACCTGCGTCCAGGTGGAGGGCCTGCCGATGCCGTGCTGCTCCAGCGCGGCGAGCAGGGTCGCCTCGGTGAAGGGCGGCGGCGGATCCTCCACCTCCTCCACCACCGCGATCCCCTCCACCGCGAGCGCATCGCCAGCCTCCACCGCGGGCAGCTTCGCGACGGGCCCCAGCTGCACCTTCTCGCCGACGAAGGGCTCCTGGTGTTTGCCGTCCCAGACCGCGAGGAAGCCGGGCTCGCGCAGCGCGGCGCCGCTCGCGACGAAGCGATGGGCGCCCGCCACCACCTCGATGCGGCGCGCGTCGTAGCGCGCAGGGCCGAGCTGGCTTCCGCAGAAGCGCTTCCAGATCAGCTCGTAGAGCCTGCCGGTGTCGCGGTCGACGTGCTGCTTCACCAGCGCCGGATCGAGTTCCACCGAGGCGGGCCGAATCGCCTCGTGGGCGTCCTGCGCAGCGGCCCCGACCACGTGCACCGGCGGCTCCGCCGGCAGCGCCGCTCCGCCGAAGCGCGCGGCGAGGAGACGCCGGGCAGCCTGCTGCGCCAGCTCGCTCACCCGCGGCGAGTCGGTGCGCGCGTAGGTGATCAGCGAGACCGGCCCCGCAGGCCCGAGATCCACCCCCTCGTAGAGCTGCTGCGCGAGCCGCATCGTCTTCTTCAGGCCGAAATGGAGCCGCTCGTACCCTTCGCGCTGCAGCGCCGCGGTGACGAAGGGCGGCGGCGCCGGCCGCAAAAGCTCGCTCGACTCCACGCGGTCCACCTGCGCGGCTGCTCCGTGCAAGGCCGCGGCGATCGCCTCCGCCTCCTGCCGCGTCGCCGCCTCGCAGCGGGCCACGAACGCCCTGCCCTTCGCCGGCGTGCAGGTCGCCTCCACCCACCTTCGCGTGGCGCCGCGGAAGGTGCGCCGCCGCTGCTCCCGCTCCACCACCAGCCGCAGCGCCAGCGATTGCACCCGGCCCGCGGAGAGCCCGCGCTGGATCACCTTGCCGAGGAGCGGCGCCAGCTGGAAGCCGACGATGCGGTCGACCACGCGACGCGCCTGCTGCGCGTCGTAGCGCGCCCGGTCGAGGGGACCTGCCTCGCGCAGCGCCCGCTCCAGCCCCGCCGGCGTGATCTCGAGGATCCGCGCCCGCCGCGCCCGGCCCTCGAGCCCGAGCTCCTCGGCGACGTGCCAGGCGATCGCCTCGCCCTCGCGATCCGGATCGGTGGCGAGGAAGACCTCCTCCGCCACGCGGGCCTCCCGGGCCAGCTCCTGGAGCACGTGTCCCTTGCCCCTGGCGACCTGGTACTCGGGCTGGTAGCTCCCGGTGAGATCGATGGCGAGCCGCCCCTCCGGCAGATCCTTCACGTGGCCGCCGGTGGCGCGCACCGTCCAGTCGTTGCCCAGGTAGCGCTGCAGCGTGCGCGCCTTGGCGGGAGACTCGACGATGACGAGACGGCTGGCCAAGAAGGCTCCTTCCATTCAGGCGGCGAAGCGGCCGGGCCCCGCCGCCCTGGCGAGGCCCCTGGCGCAGAGCCGCGCGAGGATCCGTGCTGCGACCCCCGCCTCGATCCCGACGGCGGCGGCGATGGCCCCCAACGGAGCGGGCGCCTCGCCCAGGGCACTTAGCACCTGCTGCTCCTCCGGTTCCAGCCCCGCTGCCACGGGCCGCTCGCGCTGCCTGCCGAAGAGGGCGAGCAGCTCGTCCACGTCCCCCGCCGGCGATGCCGGCGGCCGGTCCCCCTCGCCCCGGAGCAGCGCCTCGCCGTAGGCGTTGCGGGCCCCCACCGCCGGCGCCGGCACCGCGATCACCTGCCGGCCCAGCCGGTGCGCCGCGTCCACGGTATGGAAGCAGCCGCTGCCTGCTGCGGCCCGCACCACCACCACCGCCCGGGCGAGCGCAGCCACCAGCCGGTTCCGCCTGGGGAAATGCCACTTCATCGCCCCCTCGCCTGGCGGCAGCTCCGAGCAGAGGCCGCCCCCTGCTGCGAGGATCCTCGCGAAGAGGCCGCGGTTGCGGGCGGGCGTCGGCCGCAGCAGCCCGCTGCCCAGCACCGCCACGGTCTCGCCGCCTGCCTCGAGGGCGCCCTCGTGGGCAGCGGCGTCGATCCCCAGTGCGCCTCCGGAGACCACGGTGAACCCCGCCCGCGCCAGCGCAGCGCCGAAGCGGCGCGCCAGCCCCACCGTGCCCGGATCGGCCCGGCGGGATCCGATCACCGCCACCGCGCGGGGAAGCGCTCCGCCCCCGGCGCCGCAGAGGTCGCCACGCACCGAGAGCACCTCGGGCCGATCGTCCAATGTGCCCAGGTGCGGATAGCCTGCCTCGCCCCGCAGGACGAAGCGCCCGCCCCTCGAGCGCAGCGCCGCCTCCTGCGCCGCGGCCCACGCGGCGAGATCCGGCGGCGCCGCGAGGAGCGCCTCCCGACCTCCCTCGCGCAGCGCCATCGCCTCGGCGAGCGCGCGCCTGTCGCCGAGGCAGGTGCCGACGAAGTCCTGCCCCGCGATCCGATCGATCGCCTGCGCGGAGATCCCGCGGACCATCCAGAGCGCGATCCGCAACGCCCGCTCCCGTTCGCTCTCCATCTCCCCTCCCCGGTCGACAAGGACGGGAGCGAGCGTAGCGCGGGGGTCCGACATCGAGCCGGCGGCAAAAAAGAACGGCCCCGACCGCGGAAGCGATCGGGGCCGTATCTGGTGGTTACGGGTGGATTTGAACCACCAACAACCGGCTTATGAGACCAGTGCTCTACCCTTGAGCTACGTAACCAGAAAGCGCCGTAAAGCGGGGCGGATAGTAGGGATCCGACCCCTGGCTGTCAATCAGGAAAAAGGCCTCTTCAACCAGGCCACCACCCGTCCCATTCCGCCCGCCTGCGACGCCGGCGCAGGCCCCGTGGCCTCCGGCGGAACCGCCCCGCGGAGGATCGCCGCCGGCCCGTCCCGGAGCAGACGGAGCGCCTCCGCCTCCCCGGCCAGCGCCTTCAACTCGGCGATCGAATCACCCACCCACTTCGCAGCATCCCGGGGCGAGTGGAGGTCGGTGGCAGCCACCGCGTAGAGCCCGTCGGCGAGGAAGGCCCGCGCGAGCTTCTTCGCCGAGGGACCGTAGCGCCCGATCAGCGCGCCGATGTCGAGCTGCAGGTAGGCGCCGCCGCGCACCGCTTCCGCCGCACGGCCGGGCTTCTCGAATTCGCGGCAGCGCTCGGGATGCGCCACCAGCGGCGTCACGCCCTTCACCTTGAGGCGGAAGAGCAGATCCGGCAGCTGCGGCAGCGGCGCGAGGTGCGGCGCCTCGGCGAGGAGGAAGGGCCCCTGCCCCACCGGCCTGCGGCGATCGACCACGCGCTCGAGGAGCTCCGCGTCGAGCACGTTCTCGGCGTTCTTGTGGAGGGTGAGATCGATCCCCTCCCGCTGCAGCGCCGCCTGCACCTCGGCCCGGCGTGCTTCGCAGAGGGCCTCGTCGTCGCTGGCGAACTCCGGCCGGGCGTGGGGCGAGCACGCCACGTGGCGGTAGCCGAGGGCGTGGAGCACCCGCGCCATCTCGATCGAGTCGGCCTCGCTCTTCGCCCCATCGTCGATGCCCCAGAGCAGGTGGCAGTGCAGGTCGACGTAATCCATGGGCCGTTCCATACCACGTACGCGCGTCAAGGCTCGTCCAGCAATCGGCCCCGGCGTGGCCGGGACCGATTGCCGGACACGCGCTCGCGCGCGGAAAGCCTGCTTCTTGTCGGCTCCGCCTTCGGCTCCGCTCTTCCGGGCCGTCCAATTCCTGGACGGCCCTTCAGCGCCGCGGCCGGTTCACCGGCCGCAGCGGCGCCGCGCCGGCGAGAACGCGCTCCACGTCCTCGCAGACCATCAGCGCCATCTTCAGCCTGGTGCCGGTGGTGGCGCTGCCGGTATGCGGCGCGAGCACCACGTCGCCCCGCTGCAGGAGGCCAGGATGCACCGTCGGCTCCCGCTCGTAGACGTCGAGCCCCGCGCCGCCGAGGTGGCCGCGCTCCAGCGCCTCCACCAGCGCCGCCTCGTCCACCACCGGTCCGCGGGCGGTGTTGATCAGGAAGGCGCCGCGCTTCATCCGCGAAAGCGCCGGCGCATCGAGGAGGTGCCGCGTCTCCTCGGTGAGCGGGCAATGGAGCGAGAGGAAATCGCTCGCGGCCAGCAGCTCCTCGAAGGGAAGGCGCCGCGCCCCGAGCGCCGCCTCCGTCGCCGCGTCGAGGGGCCGGCGCGCCGCGTAGACGATCTCCATGCCGAAGCCCTTCGCCCGCCGCGCCATCGCCTGGCCGATCCGCCCCATGCCGACGATGCCGAGGGTGGCGCCGGCGAGGTCGGCGCCGAGGAAGAGCAGCGGCGCCCAGCCGTCGAAGCGGCCTTCGCGCAGGTAGCGCTCGCTCTCGGGGATCCGCCGCGCCACCGAGAGGAGCAGGCCGAAGGCGAGATCGGCGGTGGCGTCGGTGAGGACGCCGGGCGTGTTGCAGACCTGGACGCCGCGCACGGTGGCCGCCTCGAGATCGACGTTGTTCACGCCCACCGCGTAGTTGGCCACCACCCGCAGCCGCGGGCAGGCGTCGAGGAAGGCGGCGTCGATCCGGTCGGAGAGCATCGCGACGAGTGCGTCCGCGTCGCGGGCGCCGGCGAGGAGCTCTTCCGGGGTGGTGGCGCGATCGGCGGGGCCGACGGTGAGCTCGAAACGGGAAGCGAGCCGCTCCATCGCGGCCTGCGGCAGGGGACGGGAAACGAAGACGCGCATGGTGCTCCGCCTATAGCGCGTTCAATGTTCCGTGTCGCCGCTCTCGCCCTCGAGCACGGCGAGGGCCTCCTCGTCGAGCTCCCCGGGCTGCGCCGGCACCTTGTACTCCTCGCCGATCCACTTGCCGAGATCGACCAGCCTGCAGCGGTGCGAGCAGAAGGGGTAGTAGGGGTTCACAGGCCGGCGTTCCACCGGCTTGCTGCAGATCACGCAACGCAGCTCGCTCATTCTTCGTTCGTCCTCGCTCGTCGCCACCGCGGGGTAGACTGGCACCCATGGACACCCTGCGCACGATGCGCGTGATCGATGCCCACGTGCACGCCTTTCCGCCCCGGGTCTTCGAGGCGATCTGGCGCTGGTTCGATCGCCACGCATGGCCGGTGCAGGCGCATTACCGCCTGCAGGCCCGGGAGGTGGTGCGCCACCTCCTCGATGCAGGCGTCGACCGCGTCGTCGCCCTGCACTACGCCCACCTACCCGGCATGGCGGCGGCGCTCAACCGATTCGTCGCGGACCTCGCGGCGGAGGAGCCCCGCGTCGTGCCCTGCGCCACCGTGCTGCCGGGCGAGCCCGGCGCCGGCGCGATCCTCGACGAGGCCCTCGGCCCCTTGCGCTGCAGGGGAGTCAAGATCCACTGCCACGTGCAATGCGTCGCCCCCGACGACCCGCGCCTCGACGACGTTTACGCCGCTGCTGCGGCCCACGGCGTTCCGGTGGTGATCCACGCCGGCGACGCGCCCGCCTCCCCGGCCTACGGCTGCGACGTCCAGGCGCTCTGCACGCCCCGCGCCCTCGCCCGTGCCCTCGCCCGCCACCGGCGCACCCAGCTCGTCGTTCCGCACCTCGGCGCGGAGCGGATGGAGGAGGTCGCGGCGCTCCTCGGCGATCACGAGAACCTCCACCTCGACACCACCATGGCCCTCGCCGGCTTCTTCCCCGTGGGTCCCGGCGGCAAGGCGCAGGGCGACGAGGCCCAGCGCTGGCTCGATCGCGCGCTCGCCCTGGTCCGGGCCCATCCCGATCGGATCCTCTACGGCACCGACTTTCCCAACCTGCCCTACGCCTGGGATACGGAGCTGCGGACGCTCGAAGCGGCGGGGCTCGAGCCGGCGGCGCTCCGGGCGATCCTCGGCGGGAACGCCGCCCGGCTCTTCCGCATCGATTAGCTGCGCCTGCGCCCTGCGCCAGCCGACCGCTCCTTCTTCCGGCGGTGGTAGAGCATCAGGTTGTAGTGGCTCTTGCACAGGCCCTTGGCCGCAGCGTCGCGGTCGCAGCCCTCGTGCGCACAGCGCTTCTTCCGGCGCTGCGTCGCTTCCTGCGCTGCCGGCGCGCTGCCGAGGGCACGGGCGATCCCCGCGCCGATCTCGTCGCCGAGCCGCACGGCGAGCCGCTCCAGCGTCGCCGTGAGATCGACGGTGCCGGCGGCGTGGCGCCGGGATCCGGATCGAGCCATGCGGTTCACCTCGTCGGGATGCGTTCGAGGGCTCGATCCTCGCGCCTCCTCCCGCTCCGGTCAACGCCGGCACGCCGCGTTGCCGGAGTGCGGCGGCAGGGCCATCGTCAGAAGGTGCAAAGGAGGTAATGCGTGACCCTTCGATTCGACGTGCATGTCCACAGCGCGCGCTCGGTTGCCGGCGCACCGACCGCCGATCGGCTCGTCCGCCTCGCGGAGCAGGCGGGACTCGATGGCCTGGTGCTCACCGAGCTCGGCGAGCGGTGGTCCGAGCGGGAGCTCGTGAGCCTGCGGCAGCGCACGGAGACGCAGCTCATCGTGCTCTCGGCGGAATACCTCATCGTCGACGACGTGAGCCTGCTCGCCTACGGCTTCTCCGGTTCGCTTCCGCCCCTCGACGACCTCGAGACGGCGATCGGACGGATCCGCGCCGAGGGCGGCACGGCGGTGGTGGCCTATCCCTTCGACGACGGAGCGCCCTCCCTGCAGCGCCTGGTGGATCTCGGCGTGCAGGGGATCGAGGTCTACTCCGCGAACGGCGAGCTGCCCACCGACCAGCAGCTCGAGGAGGCGCGCAGGCTGGGCCTCTTCACGGTGGCGGGCTCGGGCTTCCGCGGCGGCAGCGGCACGTCGGTCGGCGATTGCCACACGCTGATCGACGCGGACGTGCGCTCGGGGCGCGATCTCGCGGTGGCGATCCGCAGCGGCAGGGCCCGCGCCGTCTTCGGTCCGCCGCCGCGCGCCGCAGCGGGCCATCGCGCCCCGGTGGTGCGCCACGAGCAGGCGCAGGCCGGCGCGTCCCGCGGCTAGCTGAAACGAAGCGTGCCGGGCGCCGCAGGCAGCGGGGCCCGGCACCGTTGCACGGAGGGGGCACGATGTTCCGCAGGATCCTGGTCGGCGTCGACGGTTCGGAGGTCTCCCTCGCAGCTGCAGCGGCTGCAGGGCGGCTCGCAACGGAGGGAGGCGGCGACGTCACGATCTGCCACGTGGTGGCGCCAGCGCCGGTCTTCGTCGATGCGGCCGCGCTGACCCTGGTCGAATACGATCGCCGCGCGGCCGAGGAGTCCGGGCGGATCCTGCAGCAGGCACGCGCCAGGCTACCTGCCGAGCTGCACGTCGAGGAGAAGGTGCTGCATGGGCAGCCCGCCTCCAGCCTGGTGGAGGAGGCGCGGCTCCGTGGCTACGATCTCCTCGTCGTCGGTAGCCATGGCCGCAGCGGCATCCGGCGCTTTCTCCTCGGTAGCGTCGCCTCGCAGGTGGTGGCGCACGCGCCCATTCCCGTTCTGGTTCACCGCGATTCACAAGGCGTATCAGAACCCTCGTAACCTTTTGCCGGCTCACACGTCCGATCGGGGCTGGGGCCTGCCAGGGCGCGGGACCCGCTCCCTTCACTTCGGGTCAACACGCGGCTTCGCACTGTCTGTGCGAGTGCGCTTGAAACCGACCTCCTCGTTTGTTACTCAGTGTGCGAACGCCAATGCTGCCGCCCGCAGCGGGGTCACCACCGCATGAACGCCAGAACCAAGGATCTCTCCAACCGCATCGCGAACCGGGTTCGCGACCTCCGCCTCGAACGCGGCTGGTCGCAGCCGGAGCTCGCCCGCAGGTCCACCCTCTCCAACGCCATGGTCAGCATGGTCGAGCGCGGCGAGCGCACCCCCTCGCTCGAGGCACTGGCCGCCCTCGCCTCGGCCCTCGACGTCGACCCGGCCATCCTCCTCACCGTCGACGAGACGGCCAGCATGAAGGCCGACGCGCGCCGCCTCGCCGAGGAGCTCTCGGATCTGAAGCTTCCCCGCGCCGACATCGAGGCGATCCGCCGCATCGCCCGTGCCCTCGCCGGCGATCGGGACGCCGCAGCCAGCCGGAAGCAGGCCAAGCGGGCCTGAAGGCGGGACGCTGCCGGCCCCTCGCGGTGCGGGGCCGGCGGCAACTCCCTGCGGATCAGCGGCAGGCCACCCGTGGCCGCGCTGCCCGCGTCCGTTCCACCGCCGTCCGCACCGCGTCGAAGAGCACCGCGAGGTCCAGCGGCTTGACCAGGATCCGCTCGATTCCCGCGGCACGCGCCGCCCGCGCCACCTCGGCCCTCGCCCGGCCCGTGGTGAGCAGGACGGGGACGCCAGCGAGCGGCCCCTCCCGCAGCTCCCGCACCAGCTCGATCCCGTCGACGGCGCCGAGATGCCCGTCCACGAGCAGCACGTCGGGTCGATGGCGCTCCAGGTGCTCTCGAAGCAACTCGGCACGGGCAGCCACCGCCACGTCGTGACCGCAGGTGCGCAGGGCTTCCGCGATCACCTCGGCGCAGTCGACGTCGTCCTCCACCACCAGCACGGAGCAGGGCTCCATCCGTACCTCCCTCCGACCGCCGCGGCTCACGCTGCGCGTCCTCGAGATCCGCACACCCGATGGCCGGACGCGATCAAGCTTGCGCCGCACCTTTGGGCAGGGAAGCCCCTGGCCGGGAGCCACCCGGGCGTCAGCCGATCTCCCGCCGTCCCGGCTCCTGCACCAGCGCCGCGAGCGCCTTGACCAGCGGGAGCACGAACCCCGCCTTCTCCAGCACCACGTCGGCCCCAGCCAGAAGCGTCGCCCGCTCCGGCGTGATCGGCAGCGCGGTGTGGACGACCACACGCAGATCGGAGAGACGCGCGTCGGCGCGGATGCAGTGGAGCAACTCCGCGCCGCCGACCGAGGGCAGGAGCAGATCGATCACCGCTGCGTCGAAACCGCCGCCGGCGAGGCGCGCGTAGGCCTCGGCTCCATCCTCGACCGTCTCCACCGCGAAACCCTCGCGCCCCAGCCACCTCGACAGGAGCGCGGCGTAGTCGCGGTCGTCTTCCACCACGAGCACCTTCATCGGTCCGCCTGCCTCTCCCCCCGGGTTCGGCTGCATCGGCCCCGCGGTGTGCGCCGGAGCCCTCCCCTGCGTGCAAGGTAGGGGTGCAGGCAGCCTGGCGGCCAAGCCCACGTGGGCCCCCGAAGGGCGGCGCTCCCACAGCGAGCAGGCGTCAGCCCGGCAGCGCGTAGATCACGCCGTCGATCTCCTCGACGGCGACGGGGGTGAGGGCGCTCCCCTTCGGACACATGCCGCCGGCGCAGGCACCGGTGCCGGGCTCGTAGAGGGCGCCGTGGGCCCTGCAGAGCAACCGCGTGCCGTCCGGATGGAAGAAGCTGCCGTTGCCCAGGTCGAGCTCCACCTCGCGGTGGGTGCAACGGTTCACGTAGGCGTGGAGCGCGCCGCGGAAGCGGATCACGAAGGCGTCGACGGCGGCGCCGCCGCTGCTCGCACGGAAGCGGATGGCGCCGCCCTCTGGGAGCTGGGCGCTGGAGGCGATGGCGGTGCGTTCCATGGGGGCCGTTTCTCGCGTGAAAAGCAGGCGGGCGCGGCACCGTAGCGAACGGGGGGCGGCGGGGTCAACGCGCCTGCTTGTCACCGAAATCGACGTGCCTAGCTTCCGCATCAACCGGCAGGGGCCGGGGAACGGGTGGGGGCGAAAGGGAGGCGGCGATGGCACCGTTCGACAACGCACGCGCACGCAAGATGAACGACGAAGAGGAGAGCTTCCTCGACTGGGAAGGCGAGGCCACCCTCTTCGAAGACGACGAAGCCGAGGACGAGGAGGACGACACCGAGGAGGCCAGCGCCGCCCTCGACGAAGAAGAGGACGACGACGCCTACGACGACGAGGACGACGAGATCGAGGAGCTCGATTTCGGCTGAGTCTGTCGCGCTTCCTTGTCGGCAGGCTGCCACCCGGTATCCTTACCCGGTGTGAGACGGGAGGGACCGCCGTGGCAGCCAACTCGACGACCCCGGCCTGGGAGAGCACGGCCTGCTCGGATCCGGGCCGGGTCCGCGAAAGCAACGAGGACGCAGTCCGCATCGATCCGGCCCTCGGCCTGGTCTGCGTCTGCGACGGCATGGGCGGTCATGCCTCCGGCGAGGTCGCGAGCGGGCTCGCCGTCGCGGCCATCCACCGCGCGGTGGCGCAGGCGCCCGGGGGCGAACCTGCAGCGAGCCTGCGCTCGGCGCTGGTCGACGCATCCAACCAGATCCACCAGCGATCGGAAGCGGACCCGGCGCTCCGCGGCATGGGTACCACCGCGGTGGCCGCCCTTCTCGGCAAGGGCCGGATCGCGATCGCCTGGGCGGGCGATTCGCGCGCCTATCGCTACCGCGCCGGCAGGCTCGAGCAGCGCACCACCGATCATTCGCTCCTGCAGGAGTTCATCCAGATCCGCCAGCCCTCCCCCGAGGAGATCGCCCGCTTCCCGCTCAAGAACGTGATCACGCGCTCCCTCGGCACCGAGCCCGAGCTCGAGCCGGAGACGTTCGAGGAGGTGGTCGCGCCGGGGGACCTCTACCTCCTCTGCACCGACGGCCTCACCAACATGGTGGTCGACGAGGCGATCGCCGCGATCCTGGCGAGCGAGCCCGATCTCGACACGGCGTGCAGGCGCCTCGTCGACGCCGCCAACGAAGCGGGCGGCGCCGACAACATCACCGTGGCCCTGGCCCGCTACCGGTAGCGGAAGCGGTGGGCGATGGGAAAGCGCCACCCCTCGCCGAACGCGCGGGGCGTCACCTTGAGGTTGGGCGCACCCTGCCGCCGCTTGTACTCCGAGGCGATCACCAGCGAGAGCACCCGGCGCACGGTGGCCTCGTCGTCCCCCTGCGCCACCAGCTCCGCCACCGAGCGCTTCTCGAGGACGTAGCCCCGCAGGATCCGATCGAGCACCTCGTAGGGCGGCAGGCTGTCCTGGTCGGTCTGGTTCTCGCGGAGCTCCGCGGAGGGCGGCCTGGTGATGATCCGCTCGGGGATCACCTCGCGCTCGCGGTTGAGGTGGCGTGACAGCTGGTAGACCAGCGTCTTGGGCAGGTCGCCGATGACCGCGAGGCCCCCGGCCATGTCGCCGTAGAGGGTGCAGTAGCCCACGCCGATCTCGCTCTTGTTGCCGGTGGTGAGCAGGAGCGATCCGAATTTGTTGGAGAGCGCCATCAGGATCACGCCGCGGCTGCGGGCCTGCAGGTTCTCCTCGGTGAGGTCCGGCTGCGTGCCGGCGAAGAGCGGCGCCAGCGTCTCGGTGAAGGCGCCGTAGGCCTTCTCGATCGGCACCGACTCGAATCGGATCCCGAGGTTCCGGGCGAGGGCCTCGGCGTCCTCGTTCGACATCGCCGAGGTGTAGCGGGAGGGCATCGCGACGCCGAGCACGTTCTCCGGCCCCAGCGCACGCGCAGCGATCGCCGCGGTGAGGGCAGAATCGATCCCGCCGGAGAGGCCGAGCAGCACCGAGCGGAAGCCGGTCCTCGCGCAATAATCCCGGAGGCCCAGGGTGAGCGCGTCGTGGAGCTGGTCGAGGTCCTCGGCGGAGACCGACGCGCCCGGCACCGGAAGCGCCGCCTCCGCCCGGTAGGGCTCGCCGGGCTCGTGGACCGCTGCGGGCTTCACGTCGACGACCAGGAAATCCTCGGCGAAGTGGGCGCCGCGGTGGAGCACCTTGCCGTCCGCGCCGATCACGAGGCTCCTGCCGTCGAACACCAGCGAGTCGTTGCCGCCCACCAGGTTGCAGTAGACGATCGGCACCCGATGGCGCCGCGCCGCCGCACCGAGCATCCGCTCCCGCAGCGCGGGCTTGCCGATGATGAAGGGTGAGGCGGAGAGGTTGAGCACCAGCTGCGCGCCCCGCCCCACCGCCTCCTCGATCGGATCGCGCTCGTAGCGGCGGCGCTGCCAGAAGATCTTGTCGTTCCAGATGTCCTCGCAGATGGTCACCGCCACCCGGATGCCGCCGTGGTCGACCAGCACCACGTCGCTGCCCGCGTCGAAGTAGCGCCCCTCGTCGAAGACGTCGTAGGTCGGCAGGAGGAGCTTGCGGGCGGTGGCCTTCTCGGCGCCGCCGTGGAGGAAGGCCACCGAGTTGTAGAGCCCTGCGCCCACGCCGCCGTGGGGTTCGGCGTAGCCCACCAGCACCGCCAGCTCCTGGAGGTCCGGGTCGCTCCGGAGCTGCTCGAGGGCGGCGACGTTGCCCTGCACGAACTCGGGGAGGTCGAGGAAATCCCGCGCGGGGTACCCCGGAATCGACTGCTCCGGCAGGAGGAGGAGCTCCGCTCCCTCCGCCAGCGCCCGCCTTCCGAGCGTGCGGATCTTCTCCACGTTGCTCCCGAAGGCGCCGATGGTTGCGTTGAACTGGCCGATCGCGATTCGCATGCTGCTGCCTCCGTCGGAGCGGAGCCTGCCCGCTCGATCGGCAGCGGGCAAGCGCTTCCGGCCCCGCGACGCAGTGCGGCAGCCGTCCGTTTTTCGTCAGTGTTCGTCGGCGGATGCCGCAACCGCGCAGGTTGAGCGGCTTTTCTGATGACCCCCAAGCGGCGCTTTCTCCCACCTCCCGGGGCCTGCTACACCGGTCCTCGTCCACACGCTGCGAGGTCACGAAAGCGATGGCTCCTGGTTGCTGCGAACGCTGCGAGGCGACGCTGGCGGTACGGGTCGCCGGACGGGTCTGGCTCTGCGAGGCCTGCATCCGGCGTGCAATCGAGGCGCGTTTTCCGATTTTCGGGTTGCCCCTGCAGGTCCTGGCGGCAGCCCTCCACCAGCTGGCGCCCGCGAAGCGGGCCACCGGGAGCTGAGATGGCACGCGTGCTGCTCATCGACGACGATCGCGAGCTCCTCGAGGTCCTGGGCGAGTGGCTCGTCTGCAGGGGCCACGCGGTGCGGCTCCTCGCCGACGGCTTCCAGGCGCCGGAGGAAGCCCACGACTTCGGCCCCGACGTGGTGCTCCTCGACGGGCTGCTCCGGGGCACCACCGGTCCCGCCGTGGCGGAGCGCCTCCGCGCCGGGGGCCACCGGGGGATCATCTACCTCTCGGGGCTGCCCCGGGGGCAGCTCCCCCGGGACGTCCCGGTGATCGAGAAGCCGATCGATCTCGACGCCCTCGACCGGACCATCGCCCAGATGGTCGCCTAAAGCACCTTCGTCTCCTGCCGGATCCAGTCGAGGTAGGGCAGTTGCCCGGCCTCCACCGGCAGCGCGAGAACCTCGGGGTTCTCGTAGGCGTGCAGCTCCACCACCCGCCCCCGCAGCCTCTCGAAGAGCGCCGAGGTCGTCTTGAGCAGGAGCAGCACCTCCGGCTCGTCCTGCACCTCGCCCTGCCAGCGGTAGATCGAGCGCAGCCCCGGAACGACGTTGCCGCAGGCGGCGAGCCGCTCCTCCACCAGCGCCCTGGCCAGATCCGCCGCCTGCTCCGCCGTGGAGACGGTCACCAGCACCACGATCGCGTCGGTCATCATCTGCCTCACAGGATGTATTTGGAGAGATCCTCGTCCTGCACCACGTCCTGCAGCCGCTGCCGTACGTAGGCGGCATCGATGCGGATCGGGTGGCCCTGCGGCAACTCCGAGGCCTCGAAGGAGACCTCGTCGAGGAGCCGCTCCATCACCGTGTGGAGGCGCCTCGCGCCGATGTTCTCGGTGCGCTCGTTCACCTCCTGGGCGATGCGGGCCAGCTCCTCCACCGCGTCTTCGCCGAAGGAGAGCTCCACCCCCTCGGTGGCGAGCAGCGCCGTGTACTGCTTGAGCAGCGAGTTCTCCGGCTCGGCGAGGATGCGGACGAAGTCGCCCTGCTTGAGCGGCTCCAGCTCCACCCGGATCGGGAAGCGCCCCTGCAGCTCGGGGATGAGGTCGGAGGGCTTCGCCACGTGGAAGGCCCCCGCCGCCACGAAGAGCACGTGGTCGGTCTTGAGGGGGCCGAATTTGGTGGCGACGGTGGAGCCCTCGACGATGGGCAGCAGGTCCCGCTGCACGCCTTCGCGGGAGACGTCGGGCCCCTGCCCGCCGCCCTGCCGCCCCGCCACCTTGTCGATCTCGTCGATGAAGATGATCCCGCTCTCCTCCGCCCGGCGGAGGCCGTCCCGCTTCACCTTGTCCTGATCGACGAGCTTCCCCGCCTCCTCGCCCTCGAGGAGGGTGCGGGCCTCGGGCACCTTCACCTTCTGCTTCTTCGCCCTGCCGCCGAAGGGAGGCGGCAGGTTCTTGAACATCTCCCCGAGGTCGAAGCCGCCGGGCATGTCGCCGCCTGCGCCGGGGCCGCCGAAGACGCCCATCATCGGCAGCTGCGGCGCCTCGGTGACGTCGATCTCCACCCACTGCGCGTCGAGTTTGCCTGCGCGCAGATCGGCGCGGAGCCGTTCCCGCGGCGTGCCGCCTGCAGGCTCTGCTGGCCCCGCTGCAGGCGCGAGGAAGCCGGCCCTGGCGCGCTCCGCCGCCACCGGCCCCGCGAGCAGATCGAGGAGGCGCTCCTCGGCGAGCTGCGCCGCCCGGGTGCGCACCCGCTCGGTCTCCTCGTCGCGGACGAGCTGCAGCGCCACCTCGGCGAGGTCGCGGACCATCGACTCCACGTCGCGGCCCACGTAGCCCACCTCGGTGAACTTCGACGCCTCCACCTTCACGAAGGGCGCCGACGCCAGCTTCGCCAGGCGCCGGGCGATCTCGGTCTTTCCGACGCCGGTGGGCCCGATCATGATGATGTTCTTCGGCGCGATCTCGTCGCGCAGCGAAGGATCGACCTGCTGCCTGCGCCAGCGGTTGCGCAGCGCGATCGCCACCGCGCGCTTGGCGGCGCGCTGGCCGACGATGTAGCGGTCGAGCTCGCCGACGATCTCCCGGGGGGTCAGGTTCTTCACGGGCGCAGCTCCTCGTAGACGATGCGGTCGTTGGTGTAGACGCAGATGTCGGCGGCGATCCCCATCGCCTTCTCGGCGATCACCCGGGGATCGAGATCGGTGTTCTCGATCAGGGCCCGCGCGGCGGAGAGGGCGTAGATGCCGCCGCTGCCGATGGCGGCGACGCCGTGCTCCGGCTCGATCACGTCGCCGTTGCCGGTGAGGATCAGCGTGCGCTCGCGGTCCGCCACCAGCAGCATCGCGTTGAGCTGCCGCAGGTAGCGGTCGGTGCGCCACTCCTTGGCCAGCTCCACCGCCGCCCGGGTGAGGTTGCGGGCGTAGGCCTGCAGCTTCCCCTCGAATTTGTCGAAGAGGGTGAAGGCGTCGGCGGTGGCGCCGGCGAAGCCGGCGATCACCTGATCCTCGGCGAGGCGGCGCAGCTTGCGCGCGTTGCCCTTCATCACCGTGCGCTTGAGGCTGACCTGCCCGTCGCCGGCGAGGACCACGTGGGGGCCCCGGCGCACGGCGAGGATGGTGGTTCCGTGGAGCTCGATCGACATGCGGCCTCCGGCGCCGCTGTCGGCGCGCGTCGTGTCGCCGCATCTTAATGCCTCGCTCGCGTCTATCAGCAGCTTTCCGGTCGCCCCGCGCGACCCTAACCTGCCCTCGCTCGCATGCCCCAAGCGAGGCCTGAACGCTCCAGCCCGGCTTTCGCAAGCGGGACGCAAGGCAGCCGGTCACTGTTGACCAGGCCGAGGGTACTAGCGGCTGGAGGTACGACGTCACGACTGGGGCAAGGCCGTCATCCGGTCCTGGCAGTCCAGCGGCGCTCTCCTTGAGAGCGCAGTACCCGAGTCTCCCACTCATGGTAACCTCCGAAGCTGAAACGGCGGTTGTCCATTGTCTTGAGAAGGCTGAGTGCTCTGGCGGAGCGCCGCTGGCCGGCCTCCAACTCGGTACATTTCGAGCGCGGGTGGCAGTGCGTTTTGCTGCTGCCCGCGCCTGGCTTGAGGTTCAGATGAATTGGCACCGAGTCATCGTTCCCGTGATGGGGCTTCTGAGCATCTTGGCCGCCTGCCGAGACGAGACCCATCCGCCAATGAGCGAGCCGGCTGTAGGCGGTTCGGGCGGCGGCGGCACGGGCGGGACTTCGAACACCGGCGGGGCAGGCGGGGCAGGCGGGGCAGGCGGGACTGGCGGGGGCACGGGTGGGACCGGCGGCGAGGCCGGAACCAACGGAGACCTCGGCTGGCTCGATGAGGATTCCGTCTGGCGTGACCTCCCGGCTTCGTCGGAGGAGGCCGAGGTCAGAGTGCGCGAGTCCGTGCCTGGCACGCTACGCTTCCCACCGCTGGGTTGGACGGAGTGCGGGCAAGGTTGCGAATTCGTGGAGCTGACGACTGGAGATGAACTCTGGGCAGCAGCAATCGAAAACGTGACGACGGCTGATGGGCCCCGCGTCGTTGCCTCATTCCTCCAGCCACGGCCCGCCTACTGGTTCCGACGCCATGTGGATCTCCTGAGTGGCGAAACGACGATGGCGCTACGGATGGATTCCACGGCAACCAATCCCGATCCCAGCTCGCCGCCCCACGCTGGCAAGATCGGAGAGTCCGCCTATCTTACTACAATCTATTCCAACGGACTTATGCTTCGCGCTGTGTACGATGGGCGTGCCGCCAGTTGGGAATTCAAGTTCCCGTGGGCTGAGACCGAGGGAAATACGTGCGACAAATGGGCTGCGGATTCGAGCCCTCCCGCGATTTTTTTCGGATGCGAGAACGTCTCCGTGTTGGCCAGTCCGGGCTCCAACGAACTGACTGCCATCCCGGCAATCGCTATGTACGGTGCCGGGGCAGCCGGTCCAGGTATTTCAGTGTGGTCGGAGATCGCCGCCGGCACACCTCCGACTTCCTGGATTCGCGCATGGTCCGGTGGTGCCGCCGCCCGAAATATCGTTGGCCCAATGCCCGGCGCGGCGTGCGGCGTGGCTGCGAGCACAGACAGGATTGTTGGCGTCCGTAGCAGCGAAGGCTCGTCCACCGACTGCTATGATCAGATTGGGGCACCGGAGTTCTGGAGTGTGTCGCGCGATGGCGGAGCTGTCGCCTCTTGGAAGTTTCCGGATGTTACCGAAGCGTCTGTTTCCAGGGTTGTCACCTGGGGCGACTTTGCAGCCGCCCGCACTGTCTCGGGCTCGACCGATCTCCCACAGGCTGAGCGGTCGCATATCTGGCTGATCCGGCTGAGTGACGGGAGGATGCGCCGCTTCGCCCCAACGCCTGGCTTTGAATGGAGGGGTTCCCTCTTGGCCCTCGACGACACGTTCCTCTACGTCGGTGAAAACCGTGCCGAGCATAGGTCGAGTTTCAACAAGATCATCCGATATCACATCGAAGATTTCGATGAGATCGGCTCCGTTGTTGAATAGACATTCACGCTAGCTCGCGCACCGTTTGCTTCTGGCGATAACAGACGACCGCAAGCTCCAGCCGCTCGGTCGGGAGCTTCGGATGAACGCGAGCACGCGCTAGCCCTCCGCGTTTTTGCCCCGGTTTGCGAAACATCGTTCGCCAGATCGCCGTCCGAGACGGGCTCCTCACGCCCGCGGATGGGCCTTGTCGTAGACCGCCATCAGCTGCTCCACGCTCACGTGGGTGTAGCGCTGGGTCGTCGAGATCGAGGCGTGGCCGAGCAGCTCCTGGATGCCGCGGAGATCGGCGCCGTTGTCGAGGAGGTGGGTCGCGAAGCTGTGGCGCAGCGCGTGGGGGTGGACCTTGCGCTGCAGGGCGAGCAGCGCCACGTAGCGGTCGATCATGCGCGCCACCCAGCGCATGGTGAGCCTGCCGCCGCGGTAGTTGTTGAAGAGCGCGTGGGGGTCCTGCCCGGGGCGGGTCTTCGAAAAGAGCATCGGCCGCAGGGCGAGCCAGGCCTCCAGCGCGGCGAAGGCCTTGCGGCCCAGCGGCACCACCCGCTCCTTGTTGCCCTTGCCGCGGACGCGCACGAGGCGGCTCGAGCGATCGAGCGAGGCGAGGTCGAGGCCGCAGACCTCCGCGCAGCGCAGGCCCCCGCCGTAGAGCACCTCGAGGATGGCCCGGTCCCGGGCCCCCAGCGGCGAGTCGGCCCGGGGCGTCTCGAGGAGCGCCGTCACCTCGTCGATGGGCACCACCTTGGGCAGGTGCTTCTTCTGCTTCGGCGTCGCCACCAGCGTGCCGGGGTTCGCCTCCACCAGGCCGCGGGACTGCATCCATTTGTAGAGCGAGCGGATCGCCGAGAGCTTGCGGGCGATCGAGGCGGGCTCGAGCTCGCCGTGCATGCGGGCGAGATAGCCGCGCAGGGTGAGGGTGTCGACGCGGAGCAGATCGATGCGCTTCTCCGCGAGCCAGTGCTGGAATTGGCGCAGGTCGCCCTCGTACTCGCCGAGGGTGCGCTTCGAGTAGCGCTTCTCCACGGCGAGGTGGCGCAGGAAGCCCGCCACCCGCTCGTCCAGCTCCGCCGCCTTGGGCAGCACCACCTTCTTCGCACCGGCCATGGCGCGAGGGTACAGCAGCCTCGGCCCCCGTCCAGCAGCAGCGCTGTGGATGCCGCACGCAAAAGGCCGCCGCCTCCCGACGGGAAGCAGCGGCCCCATCGCGCGCACCGGGCTCTACTTCTGCTGCGCAGCCACCGGCTTCTCGAAGGCAGGCGGCTCGGCGACGTAGACGCCGAGGCGCTTCTGGTCGAGGACCGCGTAGGCGATCTGGTCGCCCTCGCCGCCGACGAAACGCGTGCCGTGGGCGACCATGCGATCGAGGGTCTTCGGCCCTGCCGATCCGTCCGCCGGGACCGCCGCCACGTCGAGGGCGTCGGCGTCGGTGCGGGCGTAGGTGATCATCAGCATCGACTCGTCGTGCGGATCCGGCTCGTAGGTGAAGATGCCGGTGGCGATCTTCCGGGCGGGCTCGGAGGGCTTCTCCACCGACACCGCATGCAGATCGCAGGAGCGCGCATTGCGCGTGCACTCGGTGCGGAAGAAGAGGCGGTCGTCCTTGCCGGAGAAGGAGTAGCCGAAGACGCCCCGCCCCACCCGCACCGGCTTCTCGTCCTTGCCGATCCGGTAGAGGTCGAGGTCGATGGAGAAGACCGGCGTGGTCTGCCGCGCGGCGAAGGCGAGGGCGTCGCCGCCGTGGGACCAGACGAAGCTGGGCACGTTCTTCGCGACCTCGCGGGCCTCGGGCTTCTCGGAGAGCTCGGCCCAGGAGAGGTTCCCGCCGCGGCTCTGCGGGCTGTATTTGTCGAGCCAGCCGATCCGCTTGCTGGTGGGCGCGAAGGTGAAGTCGGTGACCGTGGTGCCGATCTTCACCGGCTTCGCCACGCCTGCGGGCAGCACGTAGAGATCGCCGAACTGCTTCTGGATGGTCACGTCGCCGATGAAGGCGAGGTGCCTGCCGTCCGGCGAGAAGCGGAAGGTGGGCACGCCCTCCCCCACCTTCGCCGGCTTGCTCCCCGGCTCCACCACGTAGAGATCGGTGCCGCCCTTGTCGTTGCGGGCGGTGAAGGCGAGCCGCTTGCCGTCCTCGGCCCAGCGGTAGTCGGCCACGTCGTCGGCCAGCGCCTGCGCCTGGTCCGGCTTCGCCAGATCGACGAGCAGCAGCTCGCCACCTCCGCCGATCGCTCGGCGCCGCACCAGCAGCGACTTGCCGTCCGGCGAGAACTCGAAGGTCGAGGCGTTGGGGGCGATCGCCACCGGGGCGCCGCCGGCGGCGAGCTCCACCGAGAGCTTGCGATCGGCCACGTAGCCGAGCTGCCTGCCGTCTGGCGAGAAGGCGAAGAAGGAGACCTCGTCGGCGACCTTGCGGCTCTCGCCCCGGGCCACGTCCGCCACCACCAGGGTGCCGTGCTGCTTCGGGAAGGACCACGCGGTGAGCGCGCCGAGCTTCCCGCCGTCCGGCGAGAAGAAGAAGGTCCCCGGCAGCGTGGCCACGCCGTCGCCGAGGGTGATCGCGGGACCGCCGCTGGTGGGCGCCATCCGGACCTTGCCGACGTAGACCTGGTTGGAGGTGTTGACCCCCTTGTCGCTCGCGAGCTGCGGATCGGCCAGCCAGGCGACGGCGCCGCCACCGGGCGCGGTGACCACCTCGCGGGCGGGACCGTCGGCGAGGAGCCTGCCCTCGCCCTTGTAGGCGGCGGGCTGGGAGTTCGATTTGCAACCGGCGGCGAGGCCGACTGCGAGCAGGAGCGGAAGGACGCGCAGGGAGAACATCAGGCTCTCGTCTCCACGGAGGGGGTGGCCGCCGGCGCCGGCGGGGGCGCTGCGGCGTGTTCGTTGGCTGCGGCCCAGGCGGTGAGCGCCTCGCGGGCGCGGACGACCTGGCGGGCCTTCTTCTCGTGCTTGCGCACGCGGCCCGGCAGCGGGGGGAAGAGCCCCCAGGTGATGTTGGTGGGCTGGTAGTCGTAGCCTTCCGGGTGGGCGGTGCCGGTGACGTGGCCGACCAGCGCGCCCAGCGCGGTCTCCGGCGGCGGCGCCACGAAGGGCACGCCGCGCACCCGCGCATCTACCGCCAGCGCCACCACGAAGCCCAGGGCGCAGGACTCGACGTAGCCCTCGACGCCGGCGATCTGCCCGGCGAAGAAGACGTGGGGCAGCGCCGCCAGCGAGATGTCGGGGCCGAAGAGCGCCGGCCCGTTGAGGAAGGTGTTGCGGTGGATCTGGCCGAGGCGGAGGAACTCCGCGTTGGCCAGCCCCGGCAGCGTGCGGAAGATCCGCCGCTGCTCCGGCCAGGTGAGCCGGGTCTGGAAGCCGACCAGGTTCCAGGAGGTACCGGCCACGTCCTCGCGGCGCAGCTGCACCACCGCGTAGGGCCGCGCCCCGGTGCGGGGATCGGAGAGCCCCACCGGCTTCATCGGCCCGTAGGCCAGGGTCTCTTCGCCGCGCTCCGCCATCACCTCGATGGGCAGACAGCCCTCGAAGTACTTCGGTTCCTCGAATTCGTGCGGCTTGACCTTCTCGCCCTCGCGCAGCGCCTGGACGAAGGCGCGGTACTCGGCCTCGTTCAGCGGCAGGTTGAGGTAGTCGTCGCCGCCACCCTTGCCGTGGCGGCTCTGGGCGAAGGCGATCGACATGTCGATCGACTCGGCGGTGACGATCGGCGCGATCGAATCGTAGAAGTAGAGCCCGTTGCCGCCGTCGGTTGCCCGGGCGATCGCCTGCGCCAGCGCGTCCGAGGTGAGCGGCCCGGTGGCGACGATGCAGGGCGAAGGCCCGTCGGGCAGCGCCACCGCCTCTTCGTGGACCCGGTTGATCCGGGCGTCCGCCTCGATGGTCCCGGTGATCCGCTCGGAGAAGCGCTCGCGGTCCACCGCCAGCGCGTCGCCTGCGGGAACCCGGGCCTCGTCGGCAGCGGCGAGGACGAGGGAGCCCATCCGCCGCAGCTCCTCGTGGAGGAGCCCCACCGCATTCTCCGGGTTGTCGGAGCGGAAGGAGTTGGAGCAGACGAGCTCGGCGAGCCGGTCGGAGTGCTGGGCGGGCGTACGCTTGCCCGGCTTCATCTCCACCAGGCGGACATCGTGGCCGCGGCGGCTGAGCTGGAAGGCGGCTTCGGAGCCCGCGAGGCCCCCGCCGATGATGGTGATCTGCTGTCTCATGGTTGCGCACTGCTCTAGCAGCCGCCCCCCGACCCGGCAAGGGACGTGGGCCTGCCTGTACAGAGACCCGAGCCCTACGCTGTGCATTCCCTGCTCGGGCCTGCGCTGGGCCTGCGCTGGCCTCCGCCCCCCTTCGTCCCCAGATTGCACACCAAGGAGGTGTCGCGATGCCATACGACCAGAAGACGCTGGACCGGCTGCGGATGCAGCTGCTCGAGCGGCGCCACGCGCTGGTGCAGAGCACGCAGCGGGGTGCGCGGGAGCTGGAAGGCCTGAAGAACGCGGAGCGCCTCCCCGAGCTCGAGGAGGGGGCGCAGAACGCCACGGCGGAGTACGTGCTCACCCAGCTCAACGACGGGCAGCGGCGCGAGGTGGCGCAGATCGACGCGGCCCTCTCCCGCCTCGAGGCGGGGACCTACGGGCTCTGCGTCGACTGCGAGGAGGAGATCCCGGTGGAGCGGCTGAAGGCGCTTCCCTACGCCCTACGTGACGCGGAGTGCGCCTCCCGGGCCGAGGCCCGCGAGATGGGCGCGCGGGAGCTGCCGACGCTCTGATCCCGGGACCGGCCAAAAGCAAAAGCGCGGTGGCGCCAGGCCCGGAAGGGCCTGCGTCACCGCGCGCTGCGTTGCGGCCGCTGCTGCTTCAGATCAGGCCGCGAGCCCGGCGGAGCTGGTCGAGGGTCCTGCCGTACTCGACGTCCCACTCGGCGGTGCCTTCCTGGAGGTTCTTCATCCGGGCACGGGCCTCGCGGTCGAGCTCGGCATCGACGTCGAGGTGCTTGCGGAAGATGTTGACGATCTTCCGGCGGAGCCCCGGGTCGTCCGAGTAGACCTCTTCGACGTTCCGGGAGATGAGCAGGAACTCGATCATCTGCCCGATGACGTACTCGATCCCCTCGTCGCCCATCTTGAAGCCGCGGACGTCTGCCATCTCGCGCTTCACGGCGTTGAAGCGGCTGTGGTCGTAGCCACGGCGCTCGAGCGCTTCCTTGGTCGCCTGGTTCACCCGCTCTTCAGCGGCCAGGTACTCGCGCATGATCGCCGCCATGTCCATCTCGGCGTCGGCGACCCGGAGGGTCTCGACCTCGATGTCGCCCTCCTTGGTCAAGGTCTGGATGACCTCCCGCGCGATCGCCGGGATCACCTTGGGGTAGAGTCGCATGCCTCAATGCCCTCGCCTGCTGCGCGGAATCCCCCTCGAACTCAGGGGCAAGGACCCGCTCGGACGCTGTAAGTAGAGGAATGGTTTAGACCACGCGCAAGAGGGGCGGCAAGGAATTTCCCGGTTTTTTTTGGACCGTGGCGGCGCTGCCAGATGCCGGACACCTCCCACCGGTGGGGCTCAGCGCTCCCGCCCAGAGGGGCCGCTGCCGCCCTGCGGTTGCGGCGTCGCCTCCGCGGGATCGGCGTCGGCCTGCTCCGGCACCATGCCGTGGGGGAGGCTGCCATAGGTGGTCTCCACCGTGCGGGCCACCAGCGCGGAGGCAGCCTCGAGCTCCTCCACCAGCGCCTCGTCCTCGTCCTCGAGGGCCTCGCCGACCTCGGCCTCCTCGTCCATCGACTGCGCCGCGCCCTCTGGGAGCTCGGTGTCGCGGTCGGGATCCTCGGCGGGCCGGGCGAGGAACTCGCACACCCGCTCCGCCAGCGCCCGGTTGAAGCCCTCGACCTCAGCGAGCGCCTCCACCGAGGCAGCCCGGATCCGCCTCAGGGAGCCGAAATGGCGGAGCAACGCCTTGCGCCGCTTCTCCCCCACCCCCGGGATCTCCTCGAGGATCGACTTGAAGTTCCGGGCCCGGCGCAGCTTCTGGTGGAAGGTGATGGCGAAGCGGTGGGCCTCGTCCCGGAGGCGGGTGAGGACGAAGAGCTCGGCGGAGTTCTGCCGGAGCACCAGCGGATCCTTGCGGCCGGGGAGGAAGACGCGCTCGTCGCTGCGGGCGATGCTGCCGCTGTCGGTCTCCCCCTCCACCCGGCTCTTGGCGAGCGAGGCGAGGTCGACGAGCTCCAGGGCGCCGGCGTCCTTCACCGCGGCGCGGGCGGCGTTGAGCTGCCCCTTGCCGCCGTCGATGAGGAAGAGGTCGGGCAGGTCGCCGGCCTCGAGGCCGCGCTTCACCCTTCGCGAGATCACCTCGTACATCGAGGCGAAGTCGTCCTGTCCGGCGAAGCTCTTGATCTTGTAGCGGCGGTAGCGCGACTTGTCCGCCTCGCCGTCGAGGGCCGCCACCTGGCTGGCCACCACCACCGTCCCCTGAAAATTGGAAATATCGAAACACTCGATCCGCCTGGGGAGCCTGCGCAATTCGAGACGCTGCTGGAGGCGTTCGAGGATCTCCTCGTTGGTCTTGTCCTTCTTCCGGCGCTCGACGAAGCCCTGCTCGGCGTTCTTGTTCGCCATCTCGATCAGGCGCCGCTTGTCGCCGCGGATCGGCTGGTAGACCCGGACCTTGCGAGCCTTTCGCTCGGAGAGGAACTCGGCCTTGGAGGCGAAATCCTCCAGCTCCACCGGCAGCAGCACCTCGTCGGGGATGGCGGCGCCGCTCTCGTAGTACTGGTCCACGAACGAGGAGAGGAGCTCCTCGGTGGGGAACTCCTGGCCGGTGAAGGGGAAGTGCTGCGCGGAGACGAGCTTGCCGCTGCGGAGGAAGAGGATCTCCAGCACCAGGTTCGGCCCCTCCCGGTAGAAGCCGAAGACGTCCTGATCGATCTCGTCGGAGAAGACGGTGCGCTGCTTCTCGAGGCTGCGCTCGATGGCGCCGATCTGGTCGCGGAAGCGGGCGGCGTCCTCGAAGTGGAGGTTCTTCGCCGCCTCCTTCATCCGCAGCCGCAGGCTCTCCACCAGCTCGGGCTCCTTGCCCTCGAGGAAGAGGATCGTCTCCCGGACGCTCCGGGCGTACTCCTCCTTCGGCACCTCGTAGACGCACGGGGCCGGGCAGCGCTTGATCTGGAAGAGGAGGCAGGGCCGGGTCCGCTTCTCCAGCACCTGGTCGGTGCAGGTGCGGAGCTGGAAGTAGCGGTTGACCAGCTTCAGGGTCTCGCGGATCGCGCTGGCGCTCGAATAGGGGCCAAAGTAGCGGGCGCCGTCCTGCTTCATCCGCCGCACCACCTCGAGGCGGGGGAAGGCGTGGGTCTCGTCGAGGCGCAGGCAGATGAAGGCCTTGTCGTCCCGGAGCATCACGTTGAAGCGCGGCTTGTGCCGCTTGATCAACGTGCTCTCGAGGATCAGCGCCTCCTTCTCGTTGTGGACGAGGATCACCTCGAGGTCGCCGATCAGCTCCTCGAGGAAGGGGATGAAGGCCCGGGTGTCGGAGGAGCCCGCCTGGAAGTAGGAGCGGACGCGGGAGCGCAGGTTCACCGCCTTGCCCACGTAGATGACGGTCCCCTCCCGATCCTTCATCAGGTAGACGCCGGGGGAGACGGGCAGGTCGTCGAGCTTCTGGCGGAGTTCGCTTCGCATCGTTCGTTCGCCTGGCCGGTCCTATGCCGGCGCCGGCGCATCGTGTAGGAAACGGCAGGCCCTTCGCGCCATTCCGCTTTGCGGGAGGCCCGGCGCCACCTCGCTGGTTGTACCGCGCACGCACCCCATGGTGATGAAACTTCCGCTCCTCGCCCTGCTGCTCGCCAGCTCCCTCGATCCGGCCCTCCTCGCGCCCGGGCCGCAGGAGCTCCGCGCCCAGGTGGCCACCCTCCGGCGCCACCTCGGCGAGGCGGACGCCATCGGCAGGGCGGAGGCGCGGATCCACAACCAGCTGGCGCAGGGCCCCGTCGCCGAGGGGAGCGCCGCCCTCTGCGCCAGCGAGGAGAGCCGGTCGCTGCTGGCGCGGAGCACCGCCTTCGGGAGCGCCTACCGCGACCGGGTGCAGACCGTGCGGGCGGATGCGGTGCGGCTCCGGCGCCTGGTGGCGGAGCCCACCCTCCAGCCGATCCTGCGGCGGGAGCAGCGGGAGCAGGCGGATGCGCTCCTGGCCCGGGTCGACGACCACGTGCGGCGCTACCGGGAGATGGCGGCCTGGCAGGCGCGTTTTCTCCAGCCCGCGATCCAGCGCTGCAAGCCGGCGCTCGCCGCGGCGCCGGGGATCCCGGGCGAGCGCGGCGAGGGCACCGCCGTGATCGGGATCGGCGGGGGCAAGGTCTGCCCTGGCGGCGTGCCGGCGGACGGCACGGTGGTGGTGCTCCCCGAGCCGCGGGCCTGCTACGGCGAGCGTGATTGCAGCTGTGCGCCGATGCCGGTCACCGCGGGCGCCGTGCTCGGCCCCTGATCGTCGGCGGGTGGTGTATAGAGCGGCGCCCTCGCGAGGACCCGCCCGATGATCGTCCGCAACCGCCCCTCCGCCATTCGCCTCTTCCTCGTCCGGCGGGGCACGATCCTGCCGCGGATCAAATGGCAGGTGCTCCTGGTCATGGCCCTCGGCGCGATCACCGCCTTCGTCCACGGCACGGGCGAGCACGAGGTCACCGCGAGCCCGGTGCCCTTCAGCCTGGTGGGCATCGCCCTCGCGATCTTCCTCGGCTTCCGCAACTCCGCCAGCCACGACCGCTGGTGGGAGGGGCGCAAGCTCTGGGGGGAGCTGGTGATCCGCTGCCGCAGCGCCGCCAGGCTGCTCCACCACCACGGCCGCCGGGGCGGGCCGGAGATGCAGCAGGCGGCGATCCGCCGGCTGATCGGCTTCGCCCACGCGCTGCGCCACCACCTCCGCGGGACGCCCGACGAGGAGACGCGGCGCTTCCTCCGGCACGGGGAGGCGGCGGCCTTCGCCACCACCGCCAACCGGCCCGACTTCGTGCTCCGGCAGATCAGCCGGGAGGTCGCCGAGGCGGCTGCGGCGGGGGCGATCGATCCGATGATCGCGGCGCAGATCGAGGAGAACCTCACCGCCCTGGCAGGCGTGCAGGCGGGCTGCGAGCGGATCCGGCTCACGCCCCTGCCCTTCTCCTATTCGATCCTCCTCCACCGCACCGCCTGGCTCTTCTGCATCGCCCTGCCCTTCGGCATCGTCTCCGCGGCGGGCTGGCTCACGCCCTTCGCCGCGGGGCTGGTGGCCTACGCCTTCTTCGGCCTCGACGCGCTGGGGGACGAGCTGGAGGAGCCCTTCGGCCTGCTGCCCAACGACCTGCCCCTCGCCGCGATCTGCAGGCGGGTGGAGATCGATCTGCTCGAGGTGCTCGGGGAGCGGGAGCTGCCGCCGACGCTGGAGCCGGTGGATTACGTGCTCGGCTGAGAGGCTGTGAAAAAATCCCGGCGCGGGATCGACCGACGATCCCGGCGCCGGTACGCTGCACGGCATGAAGAAGCGCTCGCAGCCCACGCTCTTT